>NZ_JH417721.1 GCF_000239295.1 Flavonifractor plautii ATCC 29863 | reverse complement strand
GCAGACGGAGGAGGCCCAGGCGGCTTATAGCCTGGTTCTCCAGGAGGCAGCGGAACGGAATCCGGAGCTGGAGCTGGAGGCGGCCAGCTATCTCTTTTTCTCCCAGGGAAACTATCAGGTGGCCTATACGGCGTTTGTTTCCCTTTATAACCGGGGGTTTTACCAAACAGAGCTCATGGATCTGATGACCCAGGCTTTTTACCTGCCCAACGCAGAACATCAGAAAAAGCGGTACGCCCGCAACTGCGCCGCCCTGGCCAAATATCCCTATCTGTTCCGGGAGGACTTTCCGGACTTCGAGGCTTTGCCGGTTCAGTTCTTTCCCTTCAATGACGAGGGATATATTCCCTTTTTTAAGGCGGAACATCGGTTCGGCGCATATGTCAATTTCAACGATCCGGTGATTGACCGCTATTTTTTTCGGGATCTGGACAAGCCCGTTCTGGCCAGGGATGTGTTTTCCCAGTACCAGTTGGAATACTTAAACGACAACGTCCGCAAGAGCGAATGGGTGGGGCGGGAGAACCATATCTACCTCCACTACACGGACTGGACGACATTCTGTGCCTACTTGCAGTGTCTGGAGCTGCGCCCCCTCCTCTCCGAAAAAAAGCTGGTCTTTCTAATGGAGGGGGAGATCGAACAGTATCCCATTGACTTTCACACCCGCTTCGGCATAGACTACGCTCAATATCCGGTGCGGCCAATCGGTATCGGAGAGGTCACCCGAATGATCTGGCATACCCAGCTTGCCGCCCACAACGGCGGCGACTTCTTCAACGAGATTTTCTATGGGCACCCGAACCTGCTCTCCTATGAGTCCATCATGTTTGACCATATACAAAAAGCGGTGGCAGAGGTGAAGACAAACTGGCGTAAGCTCGATTGGCTGACGCCGCGGCTGCGCCGCCAGTTGTCCCAGTTAAAGCATCCAAGTGAGAAAGATTTTCTGGTCGCCCTTTTTCTAAATCGGCAAGATATCAGCGGCAGTCTGGACCACGGGTCCCGCATTGTGCCAGCGCTGTTTTTCCAGCCCCACTTTTCCAATATGATCTATGACATCCGGGAATCTGAGCTGAAAGGGGCCCCCATGCTCTACTCGGAGCAGTATGAAGCGGTCCGCACCTCCCCCCTGTTTCAAGGTTTCCGGTACATCAAGACCTTTACCCCCATGCGCCGCATCACCACCAGCTATGCGGCCAGCGTGCGCTATATGCTGGACCGGGAGGCCCAGGGAGATGAGGCCAAGGTTGTCCCTGATGTGCTGGCCCAGCGGCTGGTAAACCGCAGCTTTATGGTGGATCAGTGGGACCGGCTTTACCGGGACAGCGTGCTGGTCCGCTTTGAGGATGGAAAGTTAAACCCCAGGGCCACCTTTAGGGCTTTAGCGGAGTTTTTGGATCTCCCATACACCCAAAGCATGACCTACTGCTCCAGCCGGAAGGGCATTGCCCCGGAGTCTATGAAAGGCAATGTCCGGGGCTTCGACCCGGCTACGGTATACCGAACCTACGATGAATTTGCAAACGATGACGAACGGGCCTTCTTGGAATACTTTCTGCGGGATGCCTATGAATATTACGGCTATGATTTTCACTACTATCAGGGAGAACCTGTGGATGAAGCCTGGATCGAGCAGAAGATCCGGGGCTTTACCTGCCTGGACGGGTATATCGAAAAATCCTATCAGGATGTTGTGCAGAGCAAGGAAATCTCCTTCAAAAATGGAGAGACTCCCATTGATGTCACTGCTGTCGCCCCTATTGCAGGCTACCAGAGCAACCGCCGCCGCATTGCGGATTTCCTGCTCCACGGCCTGCGGTTTGTAAACAAGCAGGTCCAGCCTTTGAACATGATGCGACGGTTAAAGCTGGACCCCGCCCTGCTGGAACAACCGCTGTATCACTGAGGAGGAGGACATGGAACATAAGGGAACCGTATATTTTTTCACCGGCCTGTCTGGGGCAGGGAAGACGACCGTGGGCGGAATCTTCCACCGCCAGCTCAAGGCCCGAAGGGCCAGTACCGTCCTGCTGGACGGCGACCAGGCTCGGCCGGTGTTCTGTGAAGATATTGGCTACACCACCGAGGAGCGCCGGCGGGGGGCGTTTCGCCTCTTCCGCGTGTGCAAAATGCTCTCCGAACAGGGTATCGACGTGGTGTGCTGTTCCATCTCCATGAGCCATGAGGTGCGGGAGTGGAATCGGGTCCATATCCCCAGCTATTACGAGATCTATATAAAGGCTAGCCCCGCCACCCTGTTGCGGCGCAACCAAAAGGGGTTGTATACAGCAGGGAAGAATGTGGTTGGCGTGGACCTGCCCTTTGACGAGCCCCAGCACCCGGATATCGTGATTCAAAATGATGGGGCGGAGACACCGGAGGAGATCGTTGCCCGGCTGAACTTATTTCTTCACATGGAGGTGTAGCCATGAAGACCGCACTGATCACCGGCTCTACAAGAGGGATCGGACGTGCCACCGGCCTTGCCCTGCTACAGCGCGGCTGCGCCGTGGCCTTTCACTACCGGCAGGATCATCAGGCCGCAGAGCAGCTGTACGCGGAGCTGGACCGGGCAGGGTATTCTGGCCGTTTCCAGCTCCTCTGCGCAGACCTCTCCGCCCCGGAGGGCTACCATGAGCTGGTCTCTGGGCTCCGTCCCCCATTCGAGGCGCTGGACTATCTCATTCACAATGCGGCCCAGACTGCCCGGGGACGGTTAGAGGACCTTACCCCTGATGTGTGGGCCGCCGTGCTGCACACCAATTTGACCGCCCCTCTGTTTTTGACCCAACGCTGTGCCCACCGCATGAAACAGGGAGGGGCTATCCTCTTTCTTGGCGCTGTTATGGGTCAATATCCCCACGCACTTTCGATCCCGTACGGCGTGAGCAAAGCCGGGATTCACTATCTTACCCGTAGTCTGGTCAAGGAATTCGCGGAAAAGCACGTCCGTGTCAACTGTGTTTGCCCCGGATTTGTGGAGACCGACTGGCAGAAAAAGAAACCGGAAAATATTCGCCGTTCCATCGAATCCAAAATTGCACTTCATCGGTTTGCAGCGCCAGAAGAGGTGGCAGAGCTGTGCTGTTCCGTGCTGGAAAACCCCTATATGAACGGATCAGTTGTCAACATTGATGGAGGTTACTGTTACCAATGAGAGAAAAATTTGACCTCTCTACGCTGCAGAAAGGGATTGCAGACCGGTATCCCGATATCTCGCTCACCTGTATGTCCCCCAAGGATCTTGTGTTTGAGACCAGAGTGGCAATGAGCTGCTTTTACTGCAAAAACTATGGACGCAACTGGCATTGCCCGCCTAAGATACCTCAGATTGACTATCAGAACATGATGCTGGAATACGACAGCGGCGCGTTTGCATTGATCAGCCTCCCATTTGACGACCTGACATTTCCGGAGGTCCGGACACGCTCCACGAATGATCTCCATCAGGCACTGCTGTCTATGGAGCACATCCTTTGGGAGCACGATCATCCTCTTGCCATCTCTTTTATCGGCGGTTCCTGCAAGCTCTGTAAAAACGGATGCGGTAAGGAGTACTGCAACAATCCCTATCAGGCGCGGATGCCGCTGGAGGCTACCGGTGTAAACGTGATAAAGAGTGCCGAGAAATATGGAATTGAACTACATTTCCCTCCGGATGGAACCCTGAAACGGTTGGGTCTCATTCTCTGGTAATATGAAAGGGCTGACATTCGTATGACCTATATCATTCTTGCGGCTGGCTCCGGAACACGGCTCCACCCGATCACGCTCACTCACCCAAAGACCCTTTTTTCGTTGGATGGATCTACTACCATCCTGAGCAGGATGGTCGGCCTGCTTCGAACAATAGACCCGGGCAGTACAGTCGTCATCGTAACAGGCTTTCAACATCAGCAGCTGGAGAACGCGGTCCAGATGGAGAACGTAGTGTGGGTATACAATCCGTTTTATGCGGTGACAAACTCTATCGCCTCTCTCTGGTTTGCACAGGAATACCTTAAGGATCAGGTCACTGTCCTGAACGGAGATATTGTGATGTCCCGCGAGCTTCTTCAGAATATCGTGACCCAAGATACTGAATATCCCTATGTCCTCATGGATGCTTCGATCCTAAAGCATGGCGACTATAATGTGCAGGCGAATGGCGAACGGGTCGTCGTTATGAGCAGGGACCTGAGCACTTACAGCGGGGAGTATGCCGGTGTTACCAAGTTGGATGGCCGCGCGGCAGAGCAACTGCGGCATAAGGTCTGTGAAATGGTGGAGCGCGGACTCTACAATCATTGGTATGAGGATGCCCTGGTCCAGATGATCTTTGAAAATGACTTTGAACTGCGCATTCGGGATATCCAGCAGTATCAGTGGACCGAGGTAGATGATGTGGATGATCTGGTGTGTGCAAAGCGAATCCATTGTGTGGAGCAGTGACATAAAATTGGGGAAGGGAGCACCATGATGACTTTGGCGGATCTGCATACCCATACCACCGCGTCAGAC
>NZ_JH417720.1 GCF_000239295.1 Flavonifractor plautii ATCC 29863 | reverse complement strand
GGAGTTCAGACGTGTGCTCTTCCGATCTTCCTTTCGCCTTTCGCCAGAGGGTGAGCTCACCCGGCACCGGCTTAAAAGGAGATGCAAGGAGGAACAGGCCTCTTTCCTGTCCGGGCATAGTATGTGCACAGGACGGAGCGCCATACGCGGAAAATTTTGGTTTAGGCTCCGGCATATTTGTCCAGACTGGACATACCATGAGATGGGAAACCAAAAACAAAGGAGGCGCCGTTATGGCGGAGGAGGCCAGAGTGTTTTTCCTGCGGAAAAGACGGGAGCGGGCGGAGGATACCGAGCGGCGGGCGCTGTTGGAGGGGCTGGGACAGACCCGCAGCCTCATTGCCCAGGCCTATGCGGGCTTTAACGCCGCCAAGGACCCGGATCTGATCGAGTCCTATGTCTTTGAGATCAATGCCCTCCAGGCCCGGTACTCCTACCTGCTGCGGCGGGTCAAGGAGCTAGACGGGGAGGCGCAGGCGCAGCCGGGATAACTGCGGGGGGAACCCGCCGCCAAGGGACTGGCAGAGGAAAGCTGGGAGGGGATGGCGGTGGAAACCTTGCTCAATGCCCTGCCCTGGATTGTGGGCGGGTTGATCCTGATTTTGCTGTTGGCGGCCCTGCGGCGGCCGCTGGAGTGGCTGGTGCGTCTGGCCGCGCGGACGGGCGTGGGCCTGGCCGCCCTGTGGGCGTTGAGCGGTGTGGGCGGCCTGGTGGGCCTCCACCTGGGGGTCAATCTGGTCAACGCTCTGGTGCTCGGCGTGCTGGGCGTGCCCGGCTTTGGGCTCCTGTTGATGCTTAACTGGGCGCTGGCGGTGTGAATGCAGAAGAGGGGCGGGCGCTGCGGCGCCCGCCTGGGGTTGCCATTAAGCCTTTCTGCCGAGGTGTTCGGAGGGAAGAATAGTGTGAAAGGGAACCGTCAGGGTTCCCTTTCGCGTTGGATCAAACGACTTTTTGAAACTTTTTTAGAGTTTCAAAAAGTCCAGCAGCCTGTCGAAAATACCTTTTCGACAGGCTGGGGCGGGCGCTGCGGCGCCCGCCCCTCTTTCGCTGTGCGCCCGGCTGTGGGGGCGTTTTTACAGGGCGGCGGGCGTTTTATTCAGCGGTTGTTCACACATTTGTAAAATCCATGTCGTAGAATGGGGACAGCCTAACAAGATTGGGAGTGAATGCCTTGAAAAAGCGATGGACGGCGCTGGCCTGTACCCTGTGTCTGTGTGCCAGCCTGACCCTGCCCGCGGCAGCCGCGGGCGGGTATACAGATGTGCCCGGCGGGGCGTGGTATGAGGCGGCGGTCAATGAGGTGACCGAGAAGGGCTATATGACCGGCGTGAGCGAGGGACAGTTCGCCCCTACCGCCAACGTGACCCGGGCCACGGTAGTGACCGTGCTGTGGCGGATGGAGGGTTCGCCGGCCCCCACGGCCACCGTCTCCTTTGGGGACGTGTCCCCTGAGGCGTGGTATGCCCAGCCGGTGGCCTGGGCCAAGGAGAACGGAATTGCCAACGGCGACAGCCGGGGGGACTTCAAGCCGGATCAATCCGTCACACGCCAGGAGCTGGCGGCCTTCCTCACCCGCTTTGACCAATACCGGGGCGTACCGCTGGCCGAGGGCTCCCTCAACCTGTACTCCGACGCCAACATGACCGGCGTTTGGGCGGTGGAGAGCATGCGCCACGCGGTGGGCATGGGCTGGCTGGAGGGGGACGGCGGCAGGCTGCTGCCCGGCGGCGTGGCTACCCGCGCCCAACTGGCCGTGATTCTCCAGCGCCTTACCACCCAGGCCATGGGCTGAGGCGGTTCTGTGGATGCGCGTAACAGGAGGGAGCATTGACCGATGGAACAGCCCAATATTTTCATGTCCTATCTGCGGGTGACACAGCACATGTCCCAGCAGTTCCGCAGCCACTTCGGCCGGCTGGACCTGACCTTTCCCCAGGCCCTGGTGCTCACGGTGCTGGGGGAGGATGGGCCGGTACCCATCAGCGCCCTGGCCGAGCGCACCGGAAGCGCCAACAGCACGGTGTCGGGCATTGTGGACCGGCTGGAAAAGCTGGGGCTGGCCAGACGGCAGCGCAGCGAGACGGACCGGCGGGTGATCTATGTGTGCGCCACGGAGAAATACAACGCCCTGCGGGCCAAGGCGGCCACTGACGTGAGCGGATATTTCAGCTCCCTGCTCAGCGGCATGAGCCAGGAGGACCGGGCCATGATCGCCGCCGCCTTCCAGAAGCTGGACGACGCGCTGCTTCAGGCTGGGACAGAGCAGTCCGGACCGTGATAGAACGGGCAAAAAACGGCCAAGCTATTCAGGCGTGGCCGGGTGAATGCCGCGAAGAGGGGGGACGCCGGTGAGGCGCAACGGATACGATTCCTACCACGGACGCAGCCGCGTCCGCACCTTTTTGAAAGTGCTGATTGTCCTGCTGCTGGTCGTGCTGGCGGTGGCGGTGGGTGCTCTGCTGTGGCTCGAGCCCTACATCGACTACTCTGCCAACGGCATTAAAATCAATCTGCCCTTTTTCCAGCAGAAGGAGCCGGCGCCTGCTACGGGCGCCCCGGTGGTGGTGACCACGCCGGAGCCCACACCCACACCGGAACCGGAGGAGGACTTCCGGGGGATTCTGCTGCCCAATTCCGCCCTCTATGACGGCACCGCCGCCCAGCGGGTGGAGGCGGCCGGCGCCACCGCCGCTCTCTTTGACATGAAGGCGGACGACGGCAGCCTGGGCTATATCTCCGGGCTGGCCCTGGCCATCCAGGCGGAGGCATCCGCCGCCGACCCGGCCCTCAACGCGGCCATCCAGCTCCTCAACGGCGGAGAGGTGTATACCGTGGCCCGGGTGTCCTGCTTCCGGGACAACCTTGTGCCCCGCAGCGACATGTCTCTGGCCATCCACACCAACGCGGGCAACTGGCGGGACAGCGGCGATACCCGCTGGCTCAGCCCGGCCAATGAGAGCGCCCGCCAATATGTGGTGGGCGTGTGCCGGGAGTTGGCGGCCCTGGGCTTTGATGAGATCCTGCTGGACAACTGGGCCTTCCCCACCGACGGGGAACTGGGCTGGATTAAGGCCGATGCCAACTATCCCGCTGACGGCCGGACCGCCGCGCTGGAGGTCTTTCTCGAGGAGGTGCGCGCCGGACTGGCGGAGTTCCCGGAGGTAAAGGTGTCCCTGGTGACCACCGCCTCCGCCGCCGCAGGCGGGGCGGTGGAGAGCGGCCAGACCGCCGCTCTGCTGGAGCGCGCCGACCGCGTATTGGTGCGCCTGGGGGAGGGGGAAACCCTGCCCCGGCTGAACCAGACCCCGGTGGTGCCCGTGCTGGAGCAGGCGGGGCAGGCCCGGGAGGACTGGGCCGTGCTGACCATGACAGGCGAATAATGCCCAAAAGCGGACGCATAGCCCTATGCGTCC
Source organism: Flavonifractor plautii ATCC 29863 (assembly GCF_000239295.1). Classification (GTDB taxonomy): domain Bacteria; phylum Bacillota; class Clostridia; order Oscillospirales; family Oscillospiraceae; genus Flavonifractor; species Flavonifractor plautii. The sequence continues at coordinate 3,369 of NZ_JH417720.1, read as the reverse complement.
GCCTTTTTCGTCGGTTCCCAGCGGAAGAGGCAGAAGGAAAACAAATTATGTTAAAAAGTAAACTTATAATTTTAAACTTGAAATTCTCTCCGATTTGAAGTATCATTCATATATCATCGGGAAAATTTGTTTCGAGCGACCCGGATGATAGAGAAAGGCGGTGAGAGCATGTCTCTGGAAGCAATGAAGCAGGTGACCGAGGCCGAGGAGGCCAACCGGGCCCGCAGGGCGGAGGCCCAGGCGGAGGCCAAACGGCTGGTGGCCGAGGCGGAACGGGCGGGGAAGGCCCGCTTGGCGGAGGCCCGCGCCCAGGCAGAGGCCCAGGCGAGGGAGCTGATGCGGCAGGCTGAGGCCAAGGCGGCCGAACACGCGTCGGAGGTGATGGCCCAGACCCGGAAATCCTGCGACGCCCTGCGGGCCCAGGCGGAGGCCCGCCTGGCGGACGCCGCTGAGAGCATCGTGAGAAGGGTAGTGAAAACGAATGTCCATTGTTAAAATGAAGCGGCTGCGGCTTATCGGCATGCAGGCCGAGCGGGAGAGCCTGCTGCGGCTGCTTCAGCACATGGGCTGTGTGGAGATTGACGAGCCGCCCCATCTGGGGGACGACCCGGAGTGGGCTGCCCTGACGCGGCCGGACCCCGGGGCGCTGAACGCGGCCCGGGACGCGCGGTCCCGTGTGGAGGGGGCGCTCAGGACCTTAAAAAAATACGGCCCCAAGCAGAAGGGCGGGCTGCTCAAGCCCCGGCCGGTGGTCACAGAGGGGGAGCTCTTTGACGACGCGGCTTATGAGGCCGGCCTGGCGGACGCCGGGCGGCTGGGGGAGCTGGAGCGGCGGATCACCGCCCTCTATGCCGAGCAGAACAAGCTGCGCACCCAGCGGCTGGCTCTGGCGCCTTGGCTGGCGCTGGACATCCCGCTGGAGACGGCCTCTACCCCGGAGGTGGCGGTGTCCTTCGGCACCGTGGCCGCCTCCGCCGATCTGGACGCGCTGGAGCGGGAGCTGGCGGAGAAAAGCGAGCTGACCCAGGTGCTCCGGGCCGGGGCGGACACGCAGCTGCAATACCTGGTGTTCCTCTGCCACCGCAGCGCGGAGGAGGCCTGCCAGGAGGTGCTCAAGGAGTACGGCTTCTCCCGGGCGGCCCTGCGGGGCTGGACCGGAACGGCGGCCGAGAACGACAAACGGCTGGAGGCCGGGCAGGCGGAGGCCGCCCGTACACTGGAGGAGGCCATTGCCGCGGTGGCCGGCTTCGCCCCCAGGCGGGCGGCGCTGGAGCTGTGCCTGGACCGGGCGGTCCAGGAGATCGCCCGGGAGGAGGCCAAGAGCCGCCTGCTGGACTCCGGGACGGCCTTCTACCTGGACGGGTGGGTGCCCGTGCCCGAGGAGGAGAAGCTGCTGCGGAAGCTGGGGGAGTTCACCTGCTGCTGGGAGACGTCCGACCCGGCGCCGGAGGACTACCCGGTGGTGCCCGTCAAGCTTAAGAGCAACGCCATCACCGAGCCGCTGACCACCATCACGGAGATGTACTCCCTGCCCGCCTACGACGGGGTGGATCCCAACGGCCTGATGGCCCCGTTCTATATCTTCTTCTTCGGCTTCATGTTTGCGGATCTGGGCTACGGCCTGCTTCTGGCGGGCGCCTGCCTGTTCATCCAGCATAAGGTGCGGCCCAAGGGCGGCTTCGGCCAGCTCATCCGGCTGATGACCATGTGCGGCGTCTCGTCGGCGGTGATCGGGCTGCTGACCGGCGGATTTTTCTCCGACTTTCTGGTGCAGTTCACCGGCATGCTGGGCCTGCCCCAGCCGGCCGTCCCCTTCCTCTCCGTGCCGGAGGGCAGCGGCCTGCCCGCCCCTCTGCTCAACGTGATGGAGGACCCCATGACCGTGCTGGTATTCGCTCTGGCGGTAGGCTTCGTGCAGATTGTGGTGGGCATGGCGGTCAAGTTCTGGATGCTCTGCCGGGACGGCCAGGTGTGGGATGCCGTGTGGGACGTCGGCACCTGGTGGGTGATCTTTGCGGGCATCGGGCTGTTTGCCCTGAACCTGACCGGCGTTTCCTCTGTGGGCAGCGTGGCCGGCATCCCCGTGGTGCTGGTGCTGGGCTGCCTGATGCTGCTGGCCCAGGGCCGCAGCGCCAAGGGCTTCGGCAAGGTGACGGCGGTGATCGGCGCGGTCTACAACGGCGTGACGGGGTACTTTGGGGACATCCTCTCCTACTCCCGCCTGATGGTCATGATGCTGGCCGGCTCGGTGATCGGGCAGGTGTTCAACATCCTGGGCGCCATGCCCGGCGGCGGCCTGCCCCCGGCGGTGGGGATTCCCATCTTCTTCGTGATTTTTATTGTGGGCCACGCCTTCAACATCGGCCTGAACGTGATCGGCACCTACGTGCACACGTCCCGCCTGCAATATCTGGAGTTCTTCAAGCAGTTCTACAAGGAGGGCGGACGCCCCTGGCGGCCCCTGAACATTGCGACCAAGTTTGTCGATATTAAGGAGGAACAGTAACATGACGATCGGTGAATTTCTGACCCAGTACGCGGGTGCGTTCTTTGGCTTCCTGGGCGCGGCGCTGGCCGCCGGCCTGGCCTGTGTGGGCTCCGCCAAGGGCACCGGCATCGCCGGTGAGGCGGGCGCCGGCCTGCTGGCCGAGGACCCCTCCCAGTTCTCCAAGTGTATGATCCTGCAGGTCATCCCCGGCACCCAGGGCCTGTACGGGCTGGTCATCGGCTTTTTGGCCCTGATGAAAATGGGCCTGTTCGACGGCACCGTGGCCGAGCTGTCCATCGCCAACGGCCTGCTGATTCTGGCCGCCTGCCTGCCCATGGCCATCGGCGGCCTGCTCTCCGGCATCGCCCAGGGCCGGGTGGCCGCCGCCTCGGTCAACATTGTGGCCAAGAACCCCAACGACTGGTCCAAGGGCATGGTGCTGTGTATCATCGTGGAGTTCTACGCCATCCTGTCCCTGCTCATCTCCTTCCTGATGATCATGTTCGGCTTCTGAGCGGAGGCGGCTATGGACGGAATTGAGAAAATCACCGGGCGCATTGCGGCCGACACCGAGGCGGAGATCGCCTCCATCCAGGCCGAGGCCCGGCGGCAGGCCGACGAGATCACCGCCCGCTACGAGGCCCAGGCCAAGCGGGAGGCGGAGGAGATCGCGGCCCGCGGCCGCCGCAGCGCGGAGGAGCGCCAGGCGCGGCTTGCCAGCGTGGCCCAGTTGGACGCCCGCAAGCTGGAGCTGGCCGCCAAGCAGGAGATGCTGGCCAAGGCCTACGACAGGGCCATGGAGCGGCTGACAAGCCTGCCGGACGAGGAATACGTAGGGCTGCTGGCGGGGGCTGGCGGCGAAGGCGTCGTCCACGGGACGG
>NZ_JH417719.1 GCF_000239295.1 Flavonifractor plautii ATCC 29863 | reverse complement strand
GGCGGCATGTGTGCCGCCGGGGCCGCCTCAGCCTGTCAAAAAAGCCTTTTCGACAGGCTGCCAAACTGTTTGAAACTTCAGAAAAGTTTCAAACAGTTATTTTGATCCAACGCGAAAGGGAACCCTGACGGTTCCCTTTCACACTATCCTTCCCTCCGAAATCTTCGGCAGGAGGGTTTATCGATAGCCTCAGGCGGCCCCGGCTGCATGTGCCGCCGGGGCCGCCTGTCACCTCTGGGGCGTATAGGGGGCCACGTCGATGCCGGTGTAATACCACTTCAAAATCTCGTCGTAGGTCTTCCCCTCCTTGGCCAGGGCGTTGGCGCCGTACTGGCTCATGCCCACGCCGTGGCCGTAGCCGGTGACGGAGAAGGTGACCCCATCCGCCGAGGCGGAGACCGTGAAGCTGGTGGAGCGCAGGCCGAACAGGGTGCGCAGGCTTCCACCGCCCACGGTGACGCCGCCGATGTCCACCGTCTCCACCCCGCCGGCGGAATTGGGGACAAGGTTGGCAAACCAGCCCGCCGGCTCGCCGGACAGATCGGCCTGCGGGTACTGGGCCAGCAGCTTGCTTTTGAACTCGTCCAGGGGCACCGTGACGGTGGAGTGGTAGTTGGGCACCTCGTCCCCCTCGGGGCTGTCCACGCTGGTGAGGTAGGGCACCGCGTTGCCCCACACCTCCACCGCGTCCACCGTCCTTCCGGCGGCGGAGGAGAAGAACACCGCCTGGATGGGCTGGCCCTGGAAGAGGGCCGCCATGCCGTCGGTATCCGCCACGGCGGCGGCGATCTTGTCGGTGTAGGTCTGGGCGTTCTCCCCCCAGTTGGCGGCGGCGTCCGCCGGGTCGATGTAGGCCTGGCAGCAGGTGATGTCCGTGCACACGTCGGCGTCCGGGTGGGCCTCCACGGTGCGCTCCATCTTGGAGAGGGTGTAGGTGCGGGCGGCCACTGTCTGGGCCTTGAGGGCCTCCGGCTCAAAGGAGGCGGGCATCTCCGCCGCCACCACCCGCCACAGGTACTTGTCCAGCGGCAGGGTGAGCACCTCCCCGTCCCCCAGGGCCACCCGCACCTGTACCCGGCCGTCCGCCGTCTGGCCGGGGGTGACCACGGTGCGGTCGATGGGCAGGGTGCCGGTGGCGGCGGGGGGCTGGGACGGCCCGGCAAGCGGCTCCTCCCCCAGCAGGAGCAGCGGCAACAGAAACAGGGTGAGCAGCAGCACCAGGGCGGTGGCCACCACCTGCTTCATTCCCCCTCCGCCCCCTCCTTTTTGCAAGTTTTGTTTCAGCATCATTCAGATTTCGCCCGTCCTTGCTTTTTTCAGATTGACTGTTTGATGAAAAGAGAATACAATATGGGACAAATGAAACCAGACAGAGGAGCTGTTGCATATGGACCATGCGGTCAGGGACGCCTCCGCCGACTTTATTGAAAGTCTATGCGCGGAGTACCAGAAGCATAACCAGATCGACCCGGCCTTTTATGAGCGCTACCGCGTCAAGCGGGGCCTGCGCAACGCCGACGGCACCGGCGTCATGGCCGGGGTGACCCAGATCGGCAACGTCATGGGCTATTACGTCCAGGACGGCGAGCGGATTCCCGCCCCCGGCAAGCTGGTGTACCGTGGTATCGACGTGGAGGAGCTGATCAACGGCTTTGTCAGTGAGGGCCGCTTCGGCTTTGAGGAGACCGCCTACCTGCTTCTCTTCGGCGCCCTGCCCACCCGGGCCCAGCTCACCGCCTTTGAGGGACTGCTCTCCGCCCACCGGGCCCTGCCTCCCATGTTCACCGAGGACATGATCCTCAAGGCCCCCAGCCCCGATGTGATGAATAAGCTGGCCCGCTCGGTGCTGGCCCTCTATTCCTATGACGGGCGGCCCGATGACATGTCCCTGCCCAACCAGCTCCGGCAGGCGGTGGAGCTCATTGCCCGCGTGCCGGTGATCGTGGCCCACGCCTTCGCGGCCAAGCGGCACTACTACGACAACGAGTCCCTCTACCTCCACCGGCCCCAGGAGGGGCTGAGCGTGGCGCAGAACTTCCTCTACTCCGTGCGCCACGACAACCGGTACACCGACGAGGAGGCCCGGCTGCTGGATCTGTGCCTGGTGCTCCACGCCGAGCACGGCGGCGGCAACAACTCCGCCTTTGCCTGCCGGGTGCTCTCCTCCTCCGGCACCGACATCTATTCCTCCATCGCGGCGGCGGTGGGCTCCCTGAAGGGTCCCCGCCACGGCGGCGCCAACAAGAAGGTCATGGAGATGTTCGGACACATTGAGGCCGAGGTGTCCGACTGGACGGACGACGACGCGGTGCGGGACTACCTGGGCCGCCTGCTGCGGAAGGAGGCGGGAGACCGCTCGGGCCTCATCTACGGCATGGGCCACGCCATCTACACCCTGTCCGACCCCCGGGCCGTCCTCCTCAAGCGGTTTGCCCGCAGCCTGGCCGAGACCAAGGGCATGCTGGACGAGTTTGAGCTCTTTGAGCGGGTGGAGCGCCTCACCCCCGAGGTGCTGCGCTCCGTCAAGGGGGAGGAGAAGGTGGTGTGCGCCAACGTGGATCTCTTCTCCGGACTGGTTTACAAGATGATGGGCATACCCATGGAGCTCTACACCCCCCTGTTCGCCGTGGCCCGGATGGTGGGCTGGTGCGCCCACCGCATCGAGGAGGTCTGCCAGCCCGCCAACCGCATCATCCGCCCGGCCTACAAGGCGGTGGCCCCCATGCGCGCCTTTGTGCCGCTGGACCAGAGGTGAGCCATGAGCCAGGTGACCAAGCGGGCCCTGGAGGCCTCCCTCAAGAAGCTGCTGCTGGAGCGGCCGCTGGACAAGATCACCGTCACCGACATCGCCGAGGACTGCGGCATCAACCGCATGACCTTCTACTACCACTTCCGGGACATCTACGACCTGGTGGAGTGGGCCTGCCAGGAGGACGCCCGGCGGATACTGGACGGCAAGCGCACCTATACCACCTGGCAGGAGGGGTTCCGCCGGATTCTGGACGGGCTGATCGACAACAGGCCCTTTATCCTCAACGTCTACCGCTCCGTCCGCCGGGAGCAGGTGGAGACCTTTCTCTTTCAGGTCACCCACGGCCTGCTCATGGGCGTGGTGGAGGAGCTGGACCCCCGGGGAGAGGTGCGGGAGGAGGACAAGGCCTTTCTGGCCGACTTCTACAAGTACGCCTTTGTGGGGCTGGTTCTGGACTGGATCCGCACCGGCATGAAGGGAGAGCCGGCGGAGCTGGCCCGCCGGGTAGAGCTGGTGGTTTCGGGCAGCTTTGCCCAGGCGCTGGAGCGCCTGCGGGCGGATTCCGCCCATCAGGCGGGCCCGTTTGATCAAAATTGAGACAGAGGGGCCCCGGTGATGAAACTTCCATCACCGGGGCCCCTCTGCTGATTGCGCCGCCGTTCCGGAGGGGCTATACTGGCCCCAGAATCCAAAGCAACGCTATGAAACGGAGGCATTTTCATGTATTATTCCAGCGGCAATTACGAGGCCTTTGCCCGCCCGGTGAAGCCGGAGGGCGTGGAGCATAAATCGGCCTATCTGGTGGGCTCCGGCCTGGCGGCCCTGACGGCGGCCTGCTATCTGGTGCGGGACGGGCAGATGCCCGGCCGGAACATCCACATCCTGGAGAAGGAGCCCATCGCCGGCGGCGCCTGCGACGGCTGGCACTACGAGGGACTGGGCTACGTCATGCGGGGCGGCCGGGAGATGGACAACCACTTCGAGGTCATGTGGGATCTGTTCCGCTCCATCCCGTCCATCGAGACCGAGGGCGTGTCCGTTCTGGACGAGTACTACTGGCTCAACAAGCGGGATCCCAACTACTCCCTCATGCGGGCCACGGTCAACCGGGGGGAGGACGCCCACACCGACGGCAAGTTCGGCCTGAGCGACCAGGGCGCCATGGAGATCATGAAGCTGTTCTTCACCCCCGACGAGGCCCTGTACGACAGGCCCATCACGGACGTGTTCAGCAGTGCGGTGCTGGAGTCCAACTTCTGGCTCTACTGGCGCACCATGTTCGCCTTTGAGAACTGGCACTCCGCCCTAGAGATGAAGCTCTACCTCAAGCGCTTCATCCACCACGTGGGGGGCCTGCCCGACTTCACCGCCCTGCGCTTCACCCGCTACAACCAGTATGAGTCCATGATCCTGCCCATGCTCAAGTACCTGGAGGCGCACGGCGTCCAGTTCCACTTCAACACCAGGGTGGTGGACGTGGAGTTCGACCTCCGGCCCGGCCGCAAGCAGGCCAGCCGCCTGGTGCTGCTGCGGGACGGGGCGGAGGAGCACATTGATCTGACGGAAAACGACCTGGTGTTCCTCACCCCCGGCGGCTGCGTGGAGAATTCCGCCCTGGGTTCCCAGGATTCCCCCGCCCCCTTCCGGCCGGAGCTGAAGCCCGGCGGCGGCTGGGACATGTGGCGGCGCATCGCCGCGCGGGACCCCGCCTTCGGCCGGCCGGACAAGTTCTGCTCCCAGCCGGAGTTGAGCAACTGGATGAGCGCCACCGTCACCACCCTGGACGACAAAATTCCCCCCTATGTCCAGCGCATCTGCCAGCGGGACCCCTTCTCCGGGAAGGTGGTCACCGGCGGCATCGTCACCGCCAGGGACTCCAACTGGCTGCTGAGCTGGACCTTCAACCGCCAGCCCCAGTTCCGCGACCAGCCCAGGGGGCAGCTCGTTGGGTGGATCTACGGCCTGTTCAGCGACAAGCCGGGCAACTTTGTGAAAAAGCCCATGCGGGAGTGCACCGGGCGGGAGATCTGCATGGAGTGGCTCTACCACATGGGGGTGCCCGAGGGGGAGATTGCGGAGCTGGCCGCCCACAGCGCCAACACCGTCCCCTGCATGATGCCCTACATCACCGCCTTCTTCCTGCCCCGGGCCGCCGGGGACCGGCCCCGCGTCGTCCCCGACGGGGCGGTGAACTTCGCCTTCCTGGGGCAGTTTGCCGAGACGGAGCGGGACACCATCTTTACCACCGAGTACTCCATGCGCACCGGTATGGAGGCGGTCTACACCCTGCTGGACATCGACCGGGGCGTGCCCGAGGTGTGGGGCTCCACCTACGACGTGCGGGATCTGATCAACGCCTCTGTCCAGCTTCGGGATGGCCGCAAGCTCACCGAGCTGGAGCTGAACCCGGCCGAGCGCCTTGCCCTCAAGGCGGTACTCAAAAAGCTCCATGGCACCGACCTGGAGAAGCTGCTCCAGGACTACCACGCCATCTGACCAGACCGGCCCCGGCGCTTTCGAAAAGCGCCGGG
>NZ_JH417718.1:44379-65440 GCF_000239295.1 Flavonifractor plautii ATCC 29863 | reverse complement strand
GCCGGCCCAATGGGCCGGCCCTGTTCCGGTGTGTGTGTAAACAGAGAGGTAAGAGAGATGAGAGGAGGTTGATGTCACTTCTTCCTGACGCTGTTGATCTTACGCCGATTTTTCCCTGGATTGGTGAACGGACTATGAACGATCCATAAAGGTATCCTTAAGAATATGATCTTCCACAGAAGAAAGCGCCAAAAAGAAGACACATGTCCTTTTTTTAGAGGCAGTGGCTTGTTATAATGGGGGCAGAATTGGAACGGGAGGTGCGGCCCTATGACCATACGGGAGCTGCTTGCGGAGGAGTCTCCCACGCTGCGCCGGCGGCTGGCATCCCTTTTTTCCGGCCTGCCGGATGAAACACCGGCCAGTCCGCTCTCCTGCGCCGCCGGAGAGGTGGTGGTGCGGCAGGACGCCCCCTGCCGCTGCGTCTATGTGCTGGTGGAGGGCCGGGCCGACGCCTCCGGGCTCCAGCCCGGAGGCCCCTCCCACACCTACTCCGAGTTCGGCCCCCTCACCCTCTTCGGGGAGTACGAGGCCCTGTGCGGGGCAAATTGCTTTCTGGCCGAGGTGCGTGCCAGAACCGCCTGCCGGTTTTGGGTACTCGCCCGGGAGGACTACTTCTCCTGGTTCTTCTCCGGCCGGGACACCACCCTCTCCCGGGTACGGGAGGTGGTGCGCAGCCTGTGGGAGCAGGCCCGGCGGGAGCGGGGTTACCTGTCTCTGGACAGCGACAGCCGCCTTCTCTCCTTCCTGGTCTCCTGGTATGAGGCCAACGCCGGAGGCGGGACGGCCTGCATCCCCATGACTCGCCCGGCCATCGGTGACGAGACCGGGGTGTGCTCCCGCACGGTCAACCGCGGGGTGCGCGCCCTCCGGGAGCGGGGATTCCTCGACATCCAGAGTGGAAAAATTCAGCTCAGCCACACCCAATACCTCCGGCTCCGCGCGGAGCTGGAGCGGCGCCTGGCCGATGGCCGGGCCATACACTGATGGAGGGATTTTCATGTTTCATTCCGACAGCGCCTTTGCCACCCTGACCTCGCAGACCCTTACCCACGAGCAGAAGCTGATGAACCTGGCCAAGGAGGCGGAAAATGCCTTCGACGTGCTGGACATCCCGCCCCGCACCCGCCATTTCTTTGAGACCGGCGCCATCAACGACCTCTTTGAGGGGCACGCCCCCTACCGCCCCCGGTACATTCTGCCCGACTACGGAGCGTTTGTCCGCCAGGGCAGCGCTTTTCTCCGCCTGCCGCCGCCCCAGGATCTGGACGAGCTGCTCTTTTCCCTGATGACGCTCTACCGCCATGTGCCGTCCATCACCAACTTCCCGGTGTACCTGGGCAATCTGGACACCCTCATCGACCCCTTCCTGGACGGCTGGAGCGACGAGGAGGCGCGCAGGAAGCTGCGCCTCTTCCTCAACTATCTGGACCGCACCATCACCGACTCCTTCTGCCACGCCAACCTGGGCCCGGCGGCCACCCGGGCGGGCCGCCTGCTGCTGGAGGTGCTCTCCGAGGTGCAGAACACCGTCCCCAACTTCACGCTGAAGTACGACCCCGAGGTCACCCCCGACGACTTCGCGGAGGCAGCCATCCGCTGTTCCCTGGCCTGCTCCAACCCCGCCCTGTGCAGCCATCCCGCCAACCGGGACACCTTTGACGACTACGGCGTGTCCAGCTGCTACAACATCCTGCCTATCCGGGGCGGCGCCTACACCCTCACCCGGGTCACCCTCACCCGCCTGGTGGACGACGCCCGGGGTGTGGAGCACTTTGTGGAGGAGCTGCTCCCGGAGTGCCTGCGCCTGACGGCCGACTACATGAACGAGCGCATCCGCTTCCTGGTGGAGCAGTCCGGCTTCTTCCCCTCCAGCTTCCTGGTCCAGGAGGGCCTTATCTCCGCCGACCGCTTTCTGCCCATGTTCGGCGTCACCGGTCTGGCCGAGGCGGTCAACCACCTGCTCCGGGACCGGGGGCTGGTGTATGGCCGTGACGGGGAGGCCGACGCGCTGGGCGTGCGCATCATGGAGAAGATCGACGCCGTGGTGAAAACCCTCCCCGCCGCCCACTCCCCCCTGACCGGGAACCACTTCCTGCTCCACGCCCAGGTGGGCCTGGACTCCGACGTGGGCATCACCTCCGGCGTGCGTATCCCCGTGGGGAGTGAGCCGGAGTCCTTTGCCGACCACCTGCGCCACTGCGCCCGGTTCCACCCCTATTTCCCCGCCGGAGTGGGGGACATCTTCCCCATCGCCTCCAATGTGGAGCAGAACCCCGCCGCCCTGCTGGACGTGGTGAAGGGGGCCTTCGCCCTTGGGGTACACTACATGAGCTTCTATTCCGCGGACACCGACCTGGTGCGCATCACCGGCTATCTGGTCAAGCGCAGCGAGATGGAGAAGTTCCGCGCCCACCAGGTGGTGCTCCAGAACACCACCCACCTGGGCACGGCCAACTACGACGTCAACCGCCTGGCCCAGCGAAAGGTGCGGATGGTATGAGCGCCGCCGCGCCAGTCAACCGGATTCTCCCCCTCTCCACCGTGGACGGCCCCGGCTGCCGCGCGGCCGTCTTTCTCCAGGGCTGCAACCTGGCCTGCGCCTACTGCCACAACCCGGAGACCCAGAACCTGTGCACCGGGTGCGGCGCCTGCGTGCCCGCCTGCCCGGCGGGGGCCCTGTCCCTGGAGAGCGGCCGGGTGCGCTGGGTGGCGGAGCGCTGCGCCGGGTGCGATGCCTGCATTCGCCTGTGCCCCCGGTTCGCCTCCCCCAAGGTCACCGTCATGACCGCTTCGGAGGTGCTCTCCGCCCTTGCCCCCAGCCGGCCCTTTATCCGCGGCCTCACCGTCTCCGGCGGGGAGTGTACCCTCTACCCGGACTTTCTCACCGAGCTGTTCACCCTGGCCCGGGCCGGCGGCCTGGGCTGCCTGCTGGACAGCAACGGCATGGTTCCCCTGGCCCCCCTCACCGGGCTGATGGCGGTGTGCGACGGGGTGATGCTGGACGTGAAGGCATGGGAGCCCGCCGTCCACCGGGCCCTGACCGGGGCGGGCAACGCCCCGGTGAAGGAGAATCTGGCCGTTCTGTCCGCCTGCGGCAAGCTGGCGGAGGTGCGGGTGGTGTGCGCTCCGGGCGCGGTGGACGTGGAGGCCGTGCTGGACGGAGTGGCCGCCGCGCTAGGCCCCAGGGCCCCCTCCACCCCCGTCAAGCTGATCACCTTCCGCCCTAACGGGGTGCGCGGCGCTCTGGCCGGCCGCCCCTCCCCCACGCCGGAGCAGATGACTGCCTGGCGGGCGTACGCCCTGAGCGCCGGACTGGGCGCCGTCCTCCTGCGCTGACCGTGCCCCCGCCCTCCCTGGCGGGGGCTTTTCATTCTGCGGCCAACGTTGCGCGTCGGGGGGCAATGTGGTAGAATAAATCAGATATATCTCCCTTTTCGGGTGAACTGGATGGGAAATCGGTCTTTAGGGGGGGCGCGGGGATGCACCGACGCAAAAGCTTTCTGTTCCGCCTGTTTGCGCTGCTGTTTGCCCTGCTGCTGCTGATCACCGCCTCCGTGGAGCTGGCTCTTTACCACTACGCCCGCCAGGTGGTGGGGCAGGAGTACATCCGCCTCAACCAGGCGGGCCTGCGGCAGATCAGCTACACCCTTGGCCAGGGCATGACCGATACCCAGACCCTGGCCAAGCGCATCGCTGAGAGCACACAGCTCATTGAACTGCTCTCCGGCCCTGCCGGAGAGCGGGCGGACGAGGCCGCCCACGAGCTGCTCTACAGCCTGAGCAGCGACTATGTGTGGCAGCGGGGCATCAAAATGCTGATGGACTCCTATGTGGTGGGCTTCAACGGCGTGACCGCCGCCACTTACAGCTCCAGGCAGTTCAACTATGACGCCGTCCTGGCCGACCCCCGGTATGAGCCCCTGTTCAGCGGAACCCAGGACGCCCTGCTGCTGCCCACCACCACCCATCCGGAGGCCACAGGCATCTTTGTCCACTCCTTCCAGTACGCCCAGCTTATCCGGGACCACCTGACTCAGGAGCCGCTTGGGGTGGTCATCCTCAACATCAGCGAGGTCAGCCTGTACTCCCAATATCTGCGGCACCAGAGCGCCGACAACCGATTTTTTCTGACCGACGGGTCGGGCACCATTGTCTCAGCCCGGGACAAGCAGCTCATTGGTTCCATCTACGCCTATACCCCGGAGGAATTGGACGCCCTGGCGGCGGAGACGTCCCTCTCCCGCCGCATTGACGGCGGGCAGATCCGCCTGTATGAACGCATACCGGGGACGGACTGGTATCTGGTGGAGGAGATGAGTGCCTCGGCTGCCTTCGGCACGCTGAATCTGGTACGCAATGGCGCTTTCCTGGCCACCGGCCTGTGCGCCGCCCTGATTCTGGCGGTGCTTCTCTACGCCTACTGGCAGATTCTCCGCCCCATCACCCAGCTCCAGGCCAGCCTGGGCCGGGTCATGGAGGGCCGCCTGGACGAGCGCATCGACGTACGCCGAAAGGACGAATTCGGCCGTATTCAGGAGGCCTTCAACGGTATGGTGGAGCAGATCTCCACCCTTCTGGAGTCGGTCAAACGGGAGGAGCGGGAGAAGCATCTGGCGGAGCTGGATTTTCTCCAGGCCCAGATCAACCCCCACTTCATCTACAATACCCTCAGCTCCATCCGCTTCCTGCTGGAGATGGACAAGGTACAGGAGGCGGGGGAGATGGTGTTCTACTTCTCCAAGCTGCTGCGCCAGACTCTCTCCCGCTCGGTGGAGTTCATCCCCCTGCGGGAGGAGCTGGACACGCTGAAGTGCTATGTGGAGCTCCAGCACCTGCGCTATCCCGATACCTTTGACTACTCCTGCGAGGTGGATGAGGCCCTGCGGGACAACACGCTGCCCAAGCTGCTGCTTCAGCCGGTAGTGGAGAATTCCATCTTCCACGGCGTAGGCCGGCACAAAATCCACATCCGCCTGCGGGGCTGGCTGGAGGGGGACACCCTGATCCTCCGGGTGGAGGACGATGGAGTGGGCATTTCCAAAGACAAGATCGACCAGGTGATGAACAAGGACTTGCAGATTAACCGGGTGGGGCTGAAGAATGTGCAGGAGCGCATCCGCCTCAACTACGGCCCCGGCTACGGGCTGACGGTCACCGGCGGCCCGGCGGGCGGCACGGTGGTCACCTTCCGTCTGCCCCGCACCCGATAGAGAGAGGAGGAGCTCCATGCTTCATATTATGGTAGTGGACGACGAGGCCCCCATCCGGGACTGGCTGGTGTACTGCATCCAGAAGTGTGAGGCGGCCAGCTCCGTCACCTCCGCGGTCAACGGAGAGGAGGCCTACCGCAGGATTTTGGAGCAGAAGCCCAACGTGGTCTTTACCGACATCCGCATGCCGGGAATGGACGGGCTGGAGCTGATGAGTAAAGTCCGGGACATCCTCCCCTTTACGGTGTTCATCATCCTGACCAACTACGCCGAGTTCTCCTACGCCAAGCAGGCCATCTCCCTGGGCGCCCGGGAGTACATCCTCAAGTCGGAGATGCGCTCCTCCGACATTCAGCGCATCGTAGCGGAGATTGCGGCCACTACGGCTAAGATCCGCTCGGAAAAGGTGCATGATGTCCTCCAGGACGGGGTGGTGGACCTCTACGAGATGTACCGCAATTTCGAACAGCCCGGCGCTGTGGCCGCCTTCTGGCAGCGGCAGGGGCTGCGGCCCGGCCAGCCCTATCTGGCCTTTTGCGTGGCCAACGACAGCAGCCTGGACCTGCGGCGGCAGATGGTGGCCCTGGCCTCCGCCTCCCGCGCCCCCTTCTCTGCGGCCGCCATGGTGCAGGAGCACCTCTACCTGCTCCTCCAGTGCCCGGAGGCGGAGGCCCTGCGGGGCTATGCCCTGGACACGGAGGCCGCCCTGGGGGAGTGCCGCCTGCCCGCCGGCGTGTCCGCCCTGTGCACCGACATCGGCCAGCTCATCCGTGTGCTGGGGGAGGCGGCATCGGCTCAAGAGGCCTGCTTCTTCACCGGCGGAGGGGTGGTGCCCTACTCCGCCATTTGCGGCCTGCCCCCCATTGACCGGGAGGCCGCCCACGCCAGAAAGCAGGAGGTGCTGCGCCTCCTGGCCCGCCGCCAGGTGGAGGAGGCCCGCGGGGCGCTCCGGGCCTGGTTCGCCCTGTTCGGCATGGTGGGAGCCGATGACGTGCGCTGGGCGGTGGACACGGTCAACCGCATGGTGATCTCCATGGAGGACTGGTACTACCAGTTCGTCACGCCCCCCGCCGACGGCTGGGAGCCGCCCCAGTCCTTCACCGCCTGCCGCAGCCGCTGCTCCGCCATGCTGGAGCAGGTGCTCCGGGAACGGCGCAGCCGCCACTCCCGGCCCATTGAGACCGCCCTGAGCTATATCCACGCCCACTACGCCCAGCCCATCTCCATGGCGGAGGTGGCCGCCCAGCTCTACCGCTCGCCGGAGCACTTTTCCCGCCAGTTCAAGGAGGAGGTAGGGGAGAACTTCAGCTCCTACCTCACCCGCTACCGGCTGGAGCGGGCCCAGGAGCTGCTCCAGACCACCGATCTGCCCGTCGCCAGCGTGGCGGTACAGACGGGCTATACCACCCCCGGATACTTTTCCCGGCTTTACAAAAAGTACAAAGGCGTGTCCCCGGAGGCGGAGCGCCGGGGGTCAAAATCGTGACAAAAAAATCAAAATTGTGACATTTCCCGCCCCGTGCGGAAAAAGATATCATATTCGTCCCAAAAACGGTCAAGCCTATGGCTCGACCGTTTTTGTTTTCTTTGTTAAACTCAACTTGTAAGCTTGGGCCGGGCACGCCCAAAGTGTCCCTGCTGTGCCGAATGAATTGAAGGAGGAACCCTGTCATGAACGCAAAGAAACTGCTCGCGCTCTCTCTGGCCTGTACCCTCACCCTCGGCCTGTCCGCCTGCGGCGGCGGCCAGGACGCCCCATCTTCCGGCTCCCCCAGCGGCGCCTCTGACGGCGACGCCCTGAAGGTGGGCATCATCCTGTCCACCGGCGGCCTGGGCGACAAGAACTTCAACGATATGACCTACGCCGGCGCCCAGCAGGCGGAAAAAGACTTCGGCATCGAGTTTGACTATGTGGAAACCCAGAGCGCCAGCGACTTCCTGCCCAACTACCGCATGTTCGCCGAGAGCGGCGAGTACGACCTGATCATCGGCCTGGCGGCCGACCAGACCGAGGCCATCAACGAGATCTCCATCGACTTCCCCGAGCAGAAGATCTCCCACATCGACTCCTCCACCGACCTGCCCAACGTCAGCGCCGTCTACACCAAGTGGCAGGAGCAGACCTTCCTGACCGGCGTGGTGGCCGGCCTGGGCACCCTGTCCGGCATGGACAAGGCCAACAGCGAAAACGTGGTGGGCGTCATCCTGGGCCAGGATCAGCCCACCCTGCGCATGGGCGTAGTGGGCTTTGAGGCCGGCGTGCGCTACGTCAACCCCGACTGCGAGGTGCTGGAGGCCGTCGTGGGCGACTTCAACGACCCCGCCAAGGCCAAGGAGATCGCCCTGTCCATGTACAACCGCGGCGCGGACTTCGTCCAGCACATCGCCGGCGCCTCCGGCATGGGCGTCTTCACCGCCGCCAAGGAGGCCGACCGCTATGCCTTCGGCGTGGGCGGCAACCAGAACTACATCGAGCCCGACTACATCGTGGCCACCGCCCTGCGCGACGTGAACACCATCGTCTACAACGAAATCAAGGCCCTGGTGGAGGGCACCTGGGAGCCCGGCGTACACATCAGCGGCATTGCCGAGGGCTCCGTGGGCTTTGACAACACCGACTCCAACGTGGTTCTGCCCGACGACATCGCCGCCGCCGTGGAGGACATCAAGGCCAAGATCACCGCCGGCGAGCTGGTGCCCTGCGAGACCGCCGAGGAGCTGGACGCCTGGGTGGCCGCCAACCAGTACCAGCCCGCGGAGTAAGCGGGACACCCCGGCCCCAGCGGCCGATAATCTGCCGGGAGGCGATGACGTTTGAACGCAGTTGAAATGCGCGGGATTGTCAAGCAGTATCCCCTCGTCCGCGCGATTGACGGCGCCGACTTCACCGTCGAGCAGGGAGAGATCCACTCCCTGCTCGGCGAGAACGGCGCCGGCAAGTCCACCCTCATGAAAATTCTGTACGGCATGACCCCCCCCACCGCCGGAGAGGTGCGCGTCTTCGGCAAGCCGGTCGCCATCACCCGCCCCGCCCAGGCCATCGCCCTGGGCATCGGCATGGTGCACCAGCACTTCATGCTCACCCCGGTCATGACCGTGGCGGAAAACGTGGTCATCGGCAGCGAGCCGGTGCGCGGCGTTTTCTTTGACCGGAAGAAGGCGGAGGCCCAGGTGGCCGCCATGATCGACGAGTATAACTTCCACATCTCCGCCACCGCCAAGGTGGAGACCCTCTCCGTGGGCGAGCAGCAGCGGGTGGAGATCCTGAAGGCCCTCTACCGGGGGGCCGATCTGCTGATCCTGGACGAGCCCACCGCGGTGCTCACCCCCCAGGAGGTGGAGGATCTCTTCCGGGTCATGCGGCAGCTCAAGGCCGCGGGCAAGAGCATCATTATCATTACCCACAAGCTCAAGGAGACCATGGAGATCGCCGACCGGGTGTCGGTGCTGCGCCAGGGCAAAATGATCGAGAGCGGCGTCCCCGTGGCGGGAACCACCATGAACGAGCTGGCCCAGATGATGGTGGGGCGCGACGTGGAGCTGTCCGTCACCCGCCGGGCCGAGCAGGTGGGAGAGGAGAACTTTTCCGTGCGCGGCCTCTCCCTCACCGAGCGGGGCGTGCCCATCCTGCGCGACGTGTGCCTCTCCCTGCGCAAGGGGGAGATTCTGGGCATCGCCGGCATCGAGGGCAACGGCCAGACCGAGCTCATCGAGGTACTCACCGGCCTGCGCCGCCCCGACCATATGGAGCTGTTCAAGGACGGCAAGCCCCTCAGCGGCAACGCCGCCGCCTTCCTGGCCGCCGGCGTGGGCCATGTGCCCGAGGACCGCATGACCCGCGGCCTGGTGCTGGAAATGAGCATCGAGGACAACCTGATTCTGGGCTACCACCGCCGCCCCGCCTTCGCCCGCCGCGGCCTGCGGCTGGCCTCCGCCATCCGCAGATTTGCCGAGCAGGAGCGCACCGAGTTTGCCATCAAGGCCCCCAACGTGCAGGAGCGGTGCAGCGCCCTCTCCGGCGGCAACCAGCAGAAGGTGGTCATCGCCCGGGTGTTCAGCGAAAACCCCGACGTCATCATCGTGGCCCAGCCCACCCGTGGCGTGGACGTGGGCGCCATGGAGTACATTCACCACCGCCTGTTGGATCTGCGGGACGGCGGCAAGTCCATTCTGCTCATCTCCGCCGATCTGGACGAGGTGCGCAGCCTGTCCGACCGTCTGGCGGTCATCTACGGCGGCCGGATCGTGGCCGAGGGCAAGCCGGACACCTGGAGCGACATGGAGATCGGCCTGCTGATGACCGGCGGCAGCCTTGCGCCGGAAAAGGAGGGAACCGCATGAAAAAGCGTGCTCTGAGCGGTCTGCTCAAGCTGGATGGCCCGCTGCTGTCCATTCTCTCCCTGCTTATCGCCATTGTCATCAGCGGCGTCATCATGGCGGTGTGCGGCTACAACCCCATTGAGGCCTTCGGCGCCATCCTGGCCGGCTCCTTCGGCAGCCAGCGCGCCATTGTCCAGACCCTGACCCAGGCCACCCCTCTGATTTTCACCGGCCTGGCCTTCGCCTTCGCCAAGAAGGCCAGCCTCATCAACCTGGGTGCCGAGGGCCAGCTCTACATGGGCGCCCTGGCCTCCGCTGCGGTGGGCATGCTGGATCTGGGCCTGCCCATGGCGCTCCACCTACCCCTGGCGGTGGCGGCCGGCATGGCCGCCGGCGGCCTCTACGCCGGCCTGGTGGGCGTGCTCAAGGTCAAGTTCGGCTCCAACGAGGTCATCGCCACCGTCATGCTCAACTCCATCGCCACCTATCTGGTGGACTACCTGCTCAACGGGCCCATGCTGGCGGAGAACAGCTCGGTGGCCCAGACGGAGCGGGTGCTGGAGACGGCGCAGCTCCCCCGCATCTTCCAGCAGTACCAGCTCACCGTCGCCATCCTTCTGGCAGTGGCGGCCTGTATCCTGGTCAAGCTGTTCATGGACCGCACCGCCCTGGGCTATGAGATCCGCGCGGTGGGCCTCAACCCGGACGCGGCGGAGACCGCCGGCATCAGCAAGGCCAAGGTCACCATCGTGGCCCTGTGCATCAGCGGCTGCATCGCGGGCCTGGCCGGCGCCAGCCATGTGCTGGGCGTGGACCGCCGCCTGATCAACGGCTTCTCCAACGACTACGGCTTCTCCGGCATCTCCGTGGCCGCCCTGGCGGCGGACAGCCCCGTGGGCGTTATCTTCGCCGGCATCGTGTTCGGCGCGCTGCGGGCGGGCACCATGGAGCTCAACCGCACCACCAGCATCCCGGTGGAGTTCGTCAACGTCATCCAGGCCATGGTGGTCATTCTGGTGGCCGCCCCGCTGCTGGTGAAGGAGCTCAAGCGGCTCAACCCCGCGGGCTGGTCCCGCAAGACCAAGAAGGAGGTGGCCTGACATGGGCGTGATTCTCAACAACCTGATTCCCATCATCGGCTCCTCCATCGCCATGTCCATCCCCCTGGTCCTGGCCTCGGTGGGCGGCGCTTTCTCGGTGCGCAGCGGCATCATGGCCCTGGGCCTGGAGAGCATGATGATGATGGGCGCCTTCTTCGGCGTTCTCGGCTCCTACTTCACCGGGAGCGTGCTCTTCGGCTTCCTGCTGGGCATGGTGGGCGGCATGGTCATCGGCCTGTTCCACGGCATCCTGTCCGTGCGCTACAAGGTCAACCAGGTCATCAGCGGCATCGGCCTGAACCTGCTGGCTCTGGCCGTCACCACCCTGCTGATGCAGCTCATCTGGAGTAACAAGGGCTCCACCCCCCAGGTGGCCTCCATCTCCACCACCCTGGACTTCTTTGCCCCCATCCCCGTCATCGGCCCCATTCTGGCCCAGCAGTCCGTCAGCTTCCTTGTGATGGTCGCTGCGGTGGTCGTGGGGTGGATTGTCCTCTTCAAAACCCGCTTCGGCCTGCGCCTGCGCATGGTGGGCGAGAACCCCAAGGCCGCGGCCACCATGGGTCTGCGGGTTCACGGCATCAAGTACTGCGGCGTGCTCATCTGCGGCGCGCTGGCCGGCGTGGGCGGCGCCTACCTGTCCCTGGACCAGTTGGACATGTTCGTGCGCAACATGACCGCCGGCCGCGGCTACATCGCGGTGGCCATCGCCATCCTGGGCCGGTACAACCCCGCGCAGATCGTGCCCTGCGCCCTGCTGTTCGGCTTCTGTGACGCGGTGCAGATCTACCTTCAGGGCGAGGCCTTCCCGCCCCAGATCGTGCAGATGCTCCCCTACATTGTGACCCTGCTGGTGCTGGCCTTCGGTGTCAAGCACATCAAGCCCCCGGCCGGTGTCGGTAAGTACGACGACGAATAGAAAGCTGAGGTTGAGGTATTATGGAACAGATTCAGAACAACCGAGTCATTACCGATCTCTATCGGGAGAACGCCCAGTTCCCCGGCATCGCGCTGGATGGTTCCGACGTCTATCTGTGCTGGCAGCGCTTTGTGGACCGCCACGACAGCCTGATGGCCTCCTGCCGCCGGGGGGACGAGGTGGTGTGGGAGCGCGAGATCTCCGACGGCGGCGAGGTGCTCCACCCCGTCATTCTGGCTCACGGCGGCGCCATCTGGTACGCCTGGAGCGAGTACGCCCGGGAGAATTGGCGCATCCTGGCCCGCTGCTATCGGGACGGCCAGTGGGGCGAGGTGCTCACCGTCGCCTCCGGCGAGGCCCTGTTCTTCCCCCGCCTGTTCACCTGGCAGGGCAAGCTGCATGTCATCTGGACGGAGCAGCACAAGGGCAGCGCGGCCGCCGTGCTGTGCCCCCTGACCGAGGCCGGCCCCGGCGCGGCCGAGACCGTGTCCACGGTGGGCGAGGCCTACCGGGCCGGCGCGGCCGAGGGCGGCGACGGCAACCTCTATGTGGCCTACGACGGCTTTGACGGCAAGCAGTACAAGCTCTTTGCCCGGGCGCGCACCGCCGCGGGCTGGAGTGAGGAGATTGTGGTCAGCCAGGGCGAGGACTGGGCCTCCACCCCGTGGATCGCCGCCAAGCCCGACGGCGCCGTGGTGGGCTGGTACGACTACGGCTATATGGCCGTCTACTCCGTCCGCTCCGCCGACCTCACCGTCCGGGACGGCGCCCTGACCGCGGTCAATCCCCAGTGCCTCAAGGAGGGCGTGGACTGGTATCTGGATCTCCACGTGGCCTCCAACTCCTCCGGCCTTCAGGCCATGGCCTACACCCGCAGCAAGTACGACGTGCTGGTGTGCACCCGCCGGGGCAGCGAGCCCTGGAGCCGTCCGGTGCTGATGTCCTACGGCGACGGCCACTGCGGCGTCCACCCCAAGCTGCTGGTGGACGAGGACGACACCATCCATCTGATGTGGCAGTTCGGCTTCAAGAACGGCCACATGGAGCGCACGCCCAGGTGATCTACAACCACCTCACCCCCCCCGAGCTGGCCCAGCAGCCCGACTATGTGGCACCCCCCAGCGACTTCACCCAGCCCATCCCCGCCAACGCCGACAAGCGCCTGGACGAGCACCCCGCCGACGTGGTGCGCGCCTGGCTGGACAAAAACGGCTACGAGAACCTGTCCGTCTACTTTGGCGACATCCACGGCCAGAGCGGCCTGTCCGACGGCATGGGCGAGGTGGACCAGTACTATCACCGGGCCCGGGACAAGGCCCGTCTGGACTTCACCGCCCTCACCGACCACGACTGCTACCCCGACTGGACGACCCAGTCCGAGTGGGAACTGCTGCGCACCAACTGCCGCCTGATGAACAAGGACGGCGAGCTGGCCTGCCTTCTGGCCTACGAGTGGACTCCCAACGAGTACAAGTACGACTACGGCCACAAGAACGTGTACTACCGGGGCGACGAGGGCGAGATCTTCCGCTCCGGCGACAAGGGCGGCATGACCCCCACCGACCTCTACAACAGCATCCGTGCCTACAAGGCCCTCTGCATCCCCCACCACCCCGCCGCGGACTGGGTGATGGTGAGCGCCGCCACCGACTGGAACTTCCACGATCCCGAGGTGCAGCGCGCCGTGGAGATCTACTCCCGCCACGCCCCCTTCGAGACCTTTGAGGCCCGCTCCAAGTTCACCAAGAACATCAAGAAGATGGAGCGGTGCAGCGTGCAGGACGCCCTGGCCCGGGGCTACCGGATGGGCTTCACCGCCGGCAGCGACTCCCACCAGACCGAGCACGGCGTGGAGGGCGGCATTGTGGCCGCCTTCGTCCCCGCCCTCAAGCGGGAGTACGTGTGGGACGCCATCTATGACCGCCTGACCTACGGCACCACCGGCGCCCGCATCCTGGTCTCCCTGAAGATCAACTCCGCCCCTATGGGCAGCGAGGTCAAGGCCATCGGCGACGCCCCCGTCACCATCGAGGGCAGCGTCCTGGGCACCGACACCGTCACCGTGGAGCTGCTGCGGGACAATCAGGTCATCCAGACCTGGGCCTGCGCGGGCAATGCCTGCGACTTCACCCTGGAGGACACCGCCGGGAGCGGCGCCTGCTACTACCTGCGCGTCACCCAGAAGGACGAGCACATGGCCTGGTCCAGCCCCATCTGGGTGGATCGCGCCTGATCCCCTTGCGTATCAAAAAAGCGGAACGGCTATGCCGTTCCGCTTTTTCAATTTGCCGAAGCAGCGTTTCGGCAGGACTCCGGACATTATGCCATTCCGGTTCTGCGCCGGCGCGTTCGGCGGCGCGGGGACTCCGGCCGCCGCTTGGGGAGAGCCGGGGGCCGCAGGGCCACGCTCCCGCCGTCCTTGGCGGCTGAGACCAGGTAGCCGTAGACCCGCAGCTTCTGTTCGTCATAGAGGTCCAGCGCCTGATAGAGCTGCTTGTAGGCGGCGAACATGGTGCGCTTCATCTCCACCGTCCGGGCCAGGGTGGCCTGGGTGGCCACCAGGCTGCCCGGCCGCTTCACATAGCAGTAGACCGGCTGGGCGGTGGCGGCGATCAGCCGGGCCCGGCGGATGTACTCCAGGTTGAAGAGGAAATCCTCGCACCAGCTCACCTCCGGATCGCACCGCAGGCGGCCCTCCTCCACAATGGAGCGTCGGTAGAGCTTGTTCCACAGCACGCCGTAGTAGAAGTTGGCCGGGGCCTTGAGCATCTCCTCCGCGAATTCCCGGCGGGTGAACACCCCGTCCCGGCGGATGTGGCCCTGGAGGGCCTTACGGGTGCCGGCCACCCGCCAGAAGCGGCCGATCACCAGATCGGCCCCGGTGGCCCCGGCGGTGCGTGCCAGCCGCTCGGTGGCGGCGGAGGGCAGGTAGTCGTCCCCGTCCACAAACTGGAGGTACTGCCCTGTGGCCCGCTCCAGGGCGGCATTGCGGGCGGCGGATACCCCGGCGTTGGCCTGGTGGAGCACGTGAAAGCGGGAGTCGGCGGCGGCCCGGGCGTCACAGAGGGCGGGGCTGGCGTCGGTGGAGCCGTCGTCCACCAGCCACACCTCCAGGTTCTCCCACGTCTGGGCGGCAATGGAGTCCAGGCAGTTGTCCAGATAGGGCTCCGCGTTGTAGACCGGCACGATAATGCTGATGAGGGGCTGCTCCACAGTTCACGCTCCTTCCGGCCGGGGCGTCAGCAGCCAGCCTGTCATGGGCGGGAGCGTCTGCTCCCCCTGTTCCAGGGCCGCCCCGGTCATCCAGTCCCGGGCGGGCCAGGGCAGATCAATGGGCTCCGGCCGTTCGCCGGCGTTGACGGCGGCCAGTACACTCCCCTCGGCCCCGGTGCGGAGGAAAGAGAGTACCCGTCCCCGGGTGAGCGTCCAGGCCAGCTCCCCCCGGCGCAGGGCGGGCAGCGCCCGGCGGGCCTTCCCCAAGGCGGTGTACCACTCCAGCAGCTCGCCGTCCTCCCGGCCCCAGGGATAGGTGCGGCGGTTGAAGGGGTCTTCAAAGCCCTCCGTCCCCGCCTCGTCCCCGTAGTAGACCATGGGGGAGCCGGGGAAGGCAAAGAGCACCAGGGCCCCCAGCTTCAGCCGGGCCTTTCCCAGGGCGTACTGGTCGGGGGACATGCGGAAGGCCGCCCGCCAGTCCTTGTCGTGCTCCCGCCCGTCGCCCCCCGTGCCCAGCAGGGTGAGGATGCGGGGGGTGTCGTGGGTACCCAGGAAGTTCATGGCCGAGCGCCAGGCGAAGGGCGGGTAGTTCTCCCGCAGGGTCTCCATGGCCTGCCGGAAGCGGAAGGCGTCCTCGCCCAGCAGGAAGGAGAGCAGGGCGTTTCGGAAGGGGTAGTTCATCAGCCCGTCGCAGTGTCCCCCCAGGATGTGCCGGCGGCGCACGCCGTAGGCGATCTTGTTGGAGCCGTCCTCCCACACCTCGCCGATGATCACCGCCTCCGGCTTGGCCTGCCGGGCGGCGGCGTGGATGCCGTGGATAAAGTCGTCGGGCAGCTCATCGGCCACATCCAGCCGCCAGCCGTCCGCCCCGGCGGCCAGCCAGCGGCGGATGATGCTGTCCGCGCCGCCGAAGATATACCGGCGGTAGGAGGGGTCGGCCTCATTGACGGCGGGGAGAGAGTAGATGCCCCACCAGGAGTCGTATTTGTCCGGCCAGTGTGAGAAGTGGTACCAGGGGTAATAGGGGCTGTCCTGGGACTGAACGGCCCCTATGCTCTCATAGGAGCCGTCGCCGTTGAAATAGCGGCTGACAAAGCCCTGGTGGTTGAACACGCCGTCCAGCACCACCCGCATGCCCAGGGCGTGGGCCTCGGCGCACAGGGCGCGGAAGTCGGCCTCGGTGCCCAGCATGGGGTCGATCTTCTCATAGTCCCCGGTGCCGTAGCGGTGGTTCTCCGGGGCCTCGAAGATGGGGCAGAAGTAGAGGGTATCCACCCCCAGGCCCCGCAGGTAGCCCAGCTTCTCCCGCACGCCGGCCAGATCGCCGCCGAAGAAGTCCCGGTTGCGCACCTCGCCGTTCGAGTCGGGGCGGTAGACCGGCTCCTCCTCCCAGCCGGTGTGGACGCTCCGCCCCCCCACCATGCCGGTGGGATCGGGAACCCGGGTGCGGCGGAAGCGGTCAGGGAAGATCTGATAGGTGACGCCCTCTCCGAACCAGGCAGGCACCTCCTCCGCCCCGTCGTATACCGTGAGCTGGAAGGGCCCCAGCTCCTCCCTGCGGCCGTCCAGGCCCTCCAGGCGGAAGGAGTACCACACCAGGCCCACATAGTCCCCGGTCTCCAGGGCGATGTCAAACACATCCCGGTCCCCCTCCAGGCCCCGCCAGGGCATGGGCAGCTCCCGGCGCTCCTCGTCCCGGTGCTCAAAGTAGGCGATGAGTGTGGCGGCAGAAAATCCCCCGGCCCGGGGCGGGCGGAGGGCCAGCTCTACCCGGGTGCCGGAGGGTACGGCGCCATAGGGGCGCTTATACCGGCTGTCCCGGCTGTCAAAGGTCTGGGGATCACACACAAGGAACGGCTCC
Organism: Flavonifractor plautii ATCC 29863; assembly: GCF_000239295.1. Lineage (GTDB taxonomy): Bacteria > Bacillota > Clostridia > Oscillospirales > Oscillospiraceae > Flavonifractor > Flavonifractor plautii. Next base: position 48,814 of record NZ_JH417718.1, on the reverse strand, counting down.
CTTCAGCGGAGCAGGGTGTTCTCGGCGTCCACCGATTCCACCGTATGCTCCGCGCTGAAATAGTAGTTGACAATCTCGCCGGCAGCCTGGGCCAGATTTCCGCCCGAGGCACCGCCCTCCACCACGATGGAGATGACGATCTCCGGGTCGTCATAAGGGGCGAACAGGGTGAAGACGGCGTCGGCCTCCTTGTCCGCCGAGCCCACCTGGGCGGAGCCGGTCTTGGCGCCCACCTCCACCGCCAGGTTGCTCAGGTACTGGTCCACGGTGCTCTTGGGGTCGTTGGCCACCTCCCACATGCCCCGCTTCACCGCCTCCACGTTGGCGGGGTCGAGAGCAATGTGGTTTTTCACCTCGGGCTGCTGCTCATACACCGTCTCCGAGTAGTCGCTGGACTTGACGGACTTGAGCAGGTGGGGCACGAAGTGATCGCCGCCGTTGAGCAGGGTAACGATATAGTTGGCCAGCTGAAGGGGGGTAACCTGGGTGTTGTCCTGGCCGATGGCGGCGTTGAGCAGGTTGCCGCCGTACCACTCCACCCCCAGGGCCTCGCTGGTGGCCGGTCCGGCCACATGGCCCTTCACCTCGGGCAGTTCGATACCGGTGTACTCTCCCAGGCCGAACAGGGAAGCGTACTCGTCAATCTTGTCAATGCCCAGCCGGTGGCCCATGGTGTAAAAGTAGATGTTGCAGGAGTCCCGCAGGGCGTCGGCCAGATCCTCCCACCCGTGGTTGCCTCCGTACTGGCGGTAGATCCAGCACTGGGGATGGAAATCGCCGTAGGGGTAGTGCTCCTCCTCGGGGAGCTGGAGGCGGCCGGTGTCCTGAATTTTCTCCGTGGGCGTGGTCAGTCCCTCCTCCAGCGCGGCGATGGCCACCAGCGGTTTGAAGGTGGAACCGGGATAGTAAAACTCCTGGGTGGCTCGGTTGGTAAAGGGCCTCAGCGGGTTATCCCTGGCCTCGTTAAAGAGGGCGGTGTTGCTGTAGATCTGGGACAGATCGTAGGTGGGATAGGAGGCCATCGCCAGGATCTCCCCTGTCTTGACGCTCTCCACCACAACCGCGCCGCCCCCGGTATCCTCCGACTCCAGAGTCTCGATGGTGTTGGCCAGAATCTCCTCCACCTTCTCCTGGAGGCGGAGGTCCAGAGTGAGCAGAACGTTGTCCCCCGGCTTGGGGATCTGCTCCTCTCCGGTCTCGGGGTCGATGCGCCAGTACTCGCTTACCACCTTTCCGCTGGTGGACAGCTCCTGGATCTGAACCCCTGACTCCCCACGCAGATACTCCTCAAAGGCGTTCTCCGCCCCGTCGATGCCCACCTTGTCGTTCATGCTGTAGCCCTGCTCCCGGTAGTAGTCCCAGTTGCTGGACTGGATGTCTCCCACATGGCCCAGCAGGTGGGCTGCGGCTACAGTGTTGTACTGACGGACGGTGGTGGTTTCGATGGTAACGCCGGTAAGCCGGCGCTCTTTCACCGCAGAGATGACATCAATATTCACATCCTGGGCAAAGATGTACGCCTGCTGGTTGATGCTGTAGGTGCGCAGATTGGTCTCGTAGAGCACGCCGATCAGGGCCCGGGCGTCGGCGTCCGACCAGGACGGGTCAATCTCAAAGTAGGTGCGCAGGGCGGCGATCAGCTCCTCCGCCGTGGGCCCGGCGGGGATATCGTCCAGGGTCTTGGCGGCCTCTACCTGCTCGGTGGTAGGCAGGTTCAGGCTGCTTTTCAGCTCCTTTTTCATGGGAAGGGCGTTGAGCAGCCGTCCCAGCCGGGTCAGGGCCACGCCGCCCCCCTCCTTCTCGTAGGCCAGAGGGGTGTCGCTGGTGTAGGTGAAGGGGGCTGCCGTTGAGACGGCCAGGGTGTCGGTCCAGGTCAGGCCGTTGTCCCGGCAGATGTTGAGCAGCTCCAGCAGGTTGGCGTTGCGCACTGCCTCCTCCCCCATCACACCGGTATTCAGCGTGAGCTGGTAGGTGGCACGGTTGGTCACCATGCTCCGGCCGTAGCGGTCCAGCAGCTCCCCACGGGCGGCCTCCACCGTCTTCCGGTTGGCAATCTTGACCACGCTCTGGGCCCGGTAGTCGTCCACATGGAGCACCTGCAGGTTGTAGAGCACCCCAAAAAACAGCAGCAGCAGTGCCGTAAGCACCACCAGGATGGCGAGGGTGCGGCGGTTGAATTGTCTGCCCTCCATGGCGGGCCCCCTTTTTCAGTCTATGAGGCCACCCCGCGTTCGATGGCGGGGCGGCCTGTCTTTACAGCACGGTTTTTTTCGGCACCCGGCGGAACACCCACAGGAACAGGGCGTACACTGGGAACACAAAGACCAGGGACCAGAGAATCTCCCGTCCGGCCAGGCCGAGCATGGCGGCCAGCTCCCCCCGCCCGGCCAGCAGGCGGGCGGCGATGCGCACCCCGTCGATGAGCGCCAGCGCCGCGAAGGAGCACAACAGGCAGCCCACCAGGTTCTGGCGCAGCACATACTGGGCCAGGGCGCCGGCCCCCACGCCGATGAGGCACAGCCCCACCGTCATGGCTCCGTCGGTGTTGAAGTAGGCCGCGTCGCACAGGATGCCCACGAACAGGCCGAAGCCCGCCCCCGCTGTGGTGCCCTCCAGCACCGCCACGCACACGGCAGCCAGGGGCAGGAGCATAGGGGCCACCCCAAAGAGGGGAAAGCGGTTGAGCACAAACAGCTCCAGGAACCATACGGGCACCAAAGCCAGGGCGTATACGCCCCATTTAATGAGAAAATCCTGTCTGGTCACCGGCGCTTCCCCCCTTTCCGGCCACGTCCCATTTATTCGTTGACGGTAAAGTCGGTGATCACAAAGACCTGCTGGAGGCCGTCCAGATCGGTCTCCGGCGCAATAACGGCGTAGCGGGTCATGCCGGAGGCGTCGGTGCGCACCTCCTCCACGTGCCCGGCCACCAGTCCGGCGGGGTATACCCCGCCCCGGCCGGAGGTGGTCACCAGATCCCCGGCAATGAGCTCGCTGTTCTCCGGCAGATAAGTCAGCTTGAGCCTGCCCTCCCCCATGAGGGCAAAGTCTCCCTCCAGGATGGCCGCGCCGCCGGTTCGGGCGAGCTGGCCGCCCATCTCGGTGTCCGAGTCAACGAGGGTACGCACGGTGGCCCAGTTCTCCCCCACCTCTGCCACCACGCCCACCAGGTTCCAGTACTCGTCCACCACGCAGTCGTCTACGGCAATCCCCGCGGCGCTGCCCTTGCCAATGGTGAGGGTGGACTCCCAGTTGGAGGTGGAGCGGGCGGTGACCATGGCGGCGGCCTTGTCGCAGGACCACTCCTTGGGCTGGAGCTCCAGCAGGTTGCGCAGGCGCTCGTTCTCCTGGAGGGCGGCCTCCGCCTCCCGGGCCTGGGCCTCCAGCTCGGCGTTGCGCTGTTTCAGCCCGGCCAGCTCCTCCTTCATCTGCTCCAGCTCGAAAGCATCGTTGTACTTCTCCTCCGCCCAGTTGGTCACCGCGGTAATGCCGTTGCGCACCGGCGTGGTGACGATTCCCACCAGGTTGGACAGGGGGTCGGCCACACCGCCGAACAGCATCGACACCACCGCCGTCACCAGGGCCAGCAGAATGGCTGCGATTAAAATCAGGATTCCGTTGTGCCGGAAAAAATCCTTCACGTCTGTCCGTTCCCTCTCTCTCAGTCGCTGTCCCGCTCGCCCGCCGCCAGGCGCAGGCAGTCCACGCCGAGCTGGCGCAGGATGCCGCCCAGGCGGCACACGGGCAGGCCCATGACATTGTAGTAATCCCCCTGGATGCCTTCAATGAGCAGAGCCCCAAAGCCCTGGATGCCGTAAGCCCCCGCCTTGTCCATGGGCTCTCCGGTCTGGATGTAGCAGGAGATCTCCTCCTCGCTCAGCTCCCGGAAGGCGACGGTGGTCTCCTCGCTGACGGTGTGCCGCTCCTCCCCCCGCAGGACGGTAAGGCCGGTATAGACCTGGTGGCGGCAGCCGGAGAGGGTGGAGAGCATCTTGAAAGCCTCTAGCTCATCCGCGGGCTTGCCCAGCACCGCCCCGTCCAGGGCCACCACCGTATCGGCGGCGATCACCACCGCATCCATGCCCGCCTGCTCCCGCACGGCCCGGGCCTTCTCCGCCGAGATGCGGCGCACCAGCTCCTCCGGGGGCAGCTCCCGCTCCATGTGCTCGTCAATATCGGGGGTGACGATGCGAAAGTTCTTTACCCCCATGCGCTCCAAAAGCTCCCGCCGCCGGGGCGACTGGGAGGCCAGAATGATCTCCATACTTCTGTTCCTTTCCTGATTGGCCGGAGGGGCGCGGCAGCCGCGGCGCTCCGCCCGGTTCCATGATCTTTCGCGGGCGGGTGTGGGCGCCCGCCCCTACACATCCCGGCGGCCTGCATCAGTTCGCTGTCTCTGCCCTGTAGGGGCGGCCCTTGTGGCCGCCCGCGGGCG
>NZ_JH417718.1:18816-44290 GCF_000239295.1 Flavonifractor plautii ATCC 29863 | reverse complement strand
GGGGCGGCCCTTGTGGCCGCCCGCGGGCGGGGACGAGCCCCGCCCCTACACGTCCCGGCGGCCTGTGCCGGTCTGCTGCGCCTGTCCTTACTTTCCGGTGGAGCCGAAGCCGCCGGTCCCCCGCCCGGTTTTGTCCAGGCTGTCCACCCGCTCCAGCTCGGCCTGCACCACGGGCATGACGGCCAGCTGGGCGATGCGGTCGCCGGGCTGGACGGTGTAGGGGGTGTCGGACAGGTTGGTAAGCCCCACCCGGACCTCCCCCCGGTAGTCGCTGTCAATGACGCCCACCCCGTTGGAGAGGGCAATTCCGTGCTTGATGCCCAGGCCGGAGCGGGCGAACACCAGGGCCACGTACTCCGCCGAGGGCAGGGCGATGGCGATGCCGGTGGGGATGCTCACCAGGGCGCGGGGGGCCACTTCCACCGGCGCGTCCACGCAGGCGCACAGGTCCATGGCCGCCGCGCCGGCGGTGGCGTAGAAGGGGTAGGGGATGTCCTTGCCGATCTTGTCCGATACGGCCTTGATCTTCAGCTTCATGGGGTTCACTCCACATCTCGATAGTATAGCCCGCGGGTGTACTCGTTGGGGGTCCAGCTCCCCTGCTCCAGATAGCGCTGGGCCACCTGCACGCACTCCCGTGGATTTTCGGTGGTAAAGAGCAGCCGCTGGGCCCACAGGCCGATGCGGCGGTAGTCGGCGGCCTTGTCCGCCAGGAAGAGCTTCTGGGAGTTGAGCAGCTCGTTGCGGCAGCCGGGGGCGCTCACCACCGGGAAGCGGGCGCCCTTCCGGTCGGTGAGGATATTGGTGTTCTGGCAGCCGCAGGAGCCGGTGCGGTTTTTGATGATGCAGTTCTCCATCAGCATCAGGGGCAGGCGGCCGTAGGTGATGAGCTCGGTGTCCAGGCATTTGGAGAGGTCGCGGATCTGGGCCAGCTTCAGCTCAAAGGAGAGGGTGGCCGACTGGAGACCCAGCCGCTTGTACTCCTTGAGGGCCTGGGCGTTGTAGATCTCCAGGCCGAAGTCCCCCCGCAGGGTGAAGCCCAGCTCCCGGGCGATGGGGAACATACCAAGGTTGCCCAGCAGGGCGTCTTTTACCCCCAAAGTGCGCACCTGCTCCAGCTTTTCCCGCAGGCCGGGGTACTCCCGGTCCCAGGCCACCCGGGGCAGGCTCACCCCGATGGAGGTGTGCTCCGTGCCGGCGGCCTTCTCCGGGTGGGCGGCCAGCTCGTCCAGGGGGACGTACACCAGGGCGGGCCTGAGGCGGAGCAGCTCGTCGGTGAGCTGTTCCGCCCTGCGCACGGAGATGGTCAGCACCGGCTCCTCCCGCCGGTTCTCATAGCGGGCGCCGGCGTGGTACTCCCCGGCGCGGCGGCGGGGCGGCTCCTGCCTCTGGACGGAGAGCTTCTCCAGGGCCTCCCGCCGCAGGGCGTTGAGGGCGGCCAGGGGGAGGGACAGGTTCTCCTCCACCAGGGCGCGCACCTGCCCGCAGCGGTAGGGGGTGCCGCCGGTGCGGGAGAGCTGGGTGGTGACCGCCTCCGCCGTCAGGGGGCGGGTGCGGGCGGCCTCGGGAACCGGGCCCTCCACCGTCGCCACCCGGCCGTCCGGATCCTCCACCCCCACGCGGGCGGGCTCGCCGGGGCGGAGCATGGCGTAGAAGGTGACGGGCACCCGCTGGGCCTCCCCGCTCTGGTAGGTATTGCGGGCGGCGGCGAAGAGCTCCTTCGGCTCCCTGGTCTCCTCCCGCACGCCGAACATGTCCGGCCCCTGCTGATCCAGGTAGTAGCCCTGGGTGAAGCCCTGGCGGGAGAAGGCGGCCCGGAGCTGCTCCAGCTCCTCCTCCGTCGGCTCCCGGTCCTCCTTGATGGCCCGGGCGTAGATGCCGGTGACCACGGCCACGTACTCCGGCCGCTTCATGCGGCCCTCCAGCTTGACGCAGGCCACCCCCATCCTGCGCAGCTCCCGCAGGTGTCCCGCCAGGGACAGATCCTTGAGGGAGAGGGGGTAGGCGTCGGCCTTGTCCATCCAGCCGTACTTGAGGCGGCAGGGCTGGGCGCACAGGCCCCGGTTGCCGCTGCGCCCGCCGATGACGGAGGAGAGAAAGCACTGCCCCGAGTAGCACATGCACAGGGCCCCGTGGGCGAAGACCTCGATTTCGATGGGGGCGCGCTGGCAGATGAATTCAATCTGATCCCGGCTCAGCTCCCGGGAGAGCACCGCCCGGGTGAGGCCCAGATCGGCGGCCATCTTCACCCCGTCCAGGTTGTGGAGGGTCATCTGGGTGGAGGCGTGGACGGGCAGATCGGGGGCGGTCTGGCGGAGCATCCGCAGCACGCCCAGATCCTGAATGAGCACCGCGTCGGCGCCGATGGCGCTGGCCTGGGCGGCCACCTCCGCCGCCTTGGGCAGCTCCCGGTCGGTGAGCAGGGTGTTGAGGGTCAGGTAGACCTTCGCCCCCCGCAGGTGGCAATAAGAAACCGCCGCCGCAAACTCCTCCTCCGAGAAATTTTTCGCGTTGCGGCGGGCGTTAAAGTCCCCGTATCCCAGATAGACGGCGTCGGCGCCGTTCTGAACAGCCGCCGCCACGGCCTCCATAGACCCGGCGGGGGCGAGCAATTCCAGCATAGACGGAATCCTCCCTGGCGGGGGCGGCCGAAGCCGCCCGCTCCGCTCTCTTACTTCTTGTTCTGCAGCTTGAAGATCTCCCGCTTGGCCTCGGACAGCTCCAGCTTCATCTTGGTGGCCTCCTCCAGGTACTCCTTGAGCTGGCGGCGCAGGTTCTCCGCGGCCTCCACCTCCTTGAAGTACTCGTCGGCAATGTTGACCGCCGCCAGGATGGCCCCATCCACCAGGGACACATGGGCTCCGCTCAAAACCTCCTCCACCTTGGCGTCCACGTGGGCGGCCACCTTCTCGGTGTAGCTCGCCTCCTCGGTGCCCACCAGCGTATACTCCTGTCCGGCGATGGTGACGGTGACACGGTTTTTCATGGAAACCCCTCCTGACCATAGTGATTTAGGATTCGGACATTATACCAGGAAGCATCAGCGGAATGGTATAATGCGCTCTGTTTTTCGGTTGCCCCGCAAGGGGCGGGAAAAACGGCTGAAATGCAAGTGTAATAGCCGCTTTGCGGCTATTATACCATAGTTCCGCCCGGATGAGAAATGAAATCTTCATGAATTTTCATTTTCCCGCCCGGACGGCAACCTGTGCCGCGACTCACGACGGCTCCGCGCTTTCTGTCACGCTCTGCGTCCGCCGGGCCGGTGCCGCTTCCACGTTATTTGCTTGAGACTGTGGGCTGGTCATGCCTCCGGCGGGCCCCTTTTCACCGGCGAAAAGGGGCGAAAAGCCGCCGGGGCTGTGGCCCCGGACCCCGTGGGGCCGGGCGGCGGTACGTGGTACGATGGCGGCAAGACCTGAAAGCAGTTGCGGCCCGCATCGGCCGGCGCGCATCGATGCTTCGCCTGACGGCCCCCGGCTGATTCCCCGCCGAACCTGAAAGCGTCTGCGCTGTACTCGCCTGGGCAGGGCCGCCACAGACTGCGGCGGGCCGGAATTGCCGTGGTTCTGGCCGTGTACCCGTAGGGGCCGACGCCCCAGGGCGGCTTCTCTTGCCCCTCCGGGGCAATTCACCTTCTGCCCACATCGGCCCGTCTGCTTCCGACGGCTCCGCGCTTTCTGTCACGCTCCACCTGTTCGCGACGCGGTCACTATTCCCCGCTCCGCCGGAAATGCCGCCGGACTTCGCCCGGCCTGTTTTCCGGCCTGCGCGGCTCACTGTGCCGCTGCTCACGACGGCTCCGCGCTTCTTTGTAGGGGCGGCCCTCGTGGCCGCCCGCGGGCGGGTGTGGGCACCCAGCCTGCATTTTCTCCCTTCCCATATGGCCGCGGCCCCGCTTGCCCCTACGCCGCACGCCACGCAGGGGGCCGATATCCACAGTATACACCGCGCGTAGTTTTATGCTATAATAGGCGGGAAACCAGAGAGGAACGGGGGGATTCACATGGCCGAGCTGCTGCTGCCCGGTGACATTCTATCCATGACGACCCGGGCGGCCGACCGGCTGATGGGCGCGGGAAACGGGGACGCAGCGCTGCTGTACCTGTGGTTGCTGCGCCGGGGCGGACGGCTGGAGCCGGAGTCGGCCCGCCGGGCGCTGAAGTGGGACGTGCCCCGGCTGGAGGCGGCCCTGTCCGCCCTGGTCGGGCTGGGCCTGGCGGACGGCACGGCCGCGCCGGAGGCCCCCGCCCGGATGGAGCCGGAGGGCCCGCCGGAGTACACCGCCGCCGACATCACGCGGGAGCTGGAGGACGGCGCCTCCTCCTTCCCCGGCCTGGTGAACGAGGTGCAGCGGCGTCTGGGCAAGATCCTGTCCACGTCGGACTTGAAGAGCCTGTACACCCTCTACGACTACCTGGCCCTGCCGGCGGAGGTGATCTGCCTGCTGGTGAGCTGGTGCGTGGAGGAGTTTCAGCGGAAGTACGGCCCCGGCCGCAAGCCCCGCATGAGCCAGATTCAGAAGGAGGGCTTCGTGTGGCGGCGGCTGGGGGTGGACACGGCCCAGGCCGCCGAGGCCCACCTGAAGAAGCAGGCCCTCTACCGTAGCCGGGAGGGGGAGATTCTCCGCCTGCTGGATCAGCCGCCCCGCCCCCTGGTGGAGAAGGAGCGGAAGAAGGTGGCGGCCTGGACGGACATGGGCTTTGCCGACGAGGTGCTCCGCCTGGCCTACGAAAAGACGGTCTACAAGAAGCAGAAGATGGACTGGGACTACATGAACGGCATTCTGTGCGGCTGGCACCGGAAGAACCTGCACACCCTGGCGGAGGTGGAGGCGGGCGACCGGCAGCGCCGCCCGGCGGCCCAGCCCGCCATGCAGGGCCGCCCCGCCGCCCCCGGCGAGGCCGACCAGCGGGTGCGGGAGGATTTGGAGCGGATGCGGGAGTTCCTGCGCCGCCAGCAGGAGACGGAGGGAGAGTAAGCCATGGGATACGAGCAGAGCGTCCTGCGCCGGGCCACCGCCCGGCTGGAGGCCCAGCGGAAGGCCCGGGAGGAGGCGCAGGAGCGCCTGCGCTCCGAGATTTACGCCAAGCTGCCCCGGGTGGCGGCCATCGACCGGGAACTGCGGCGCACCATCACCCAGATCATCGCCGCCTCCCTGCGGGACGGCAGCGATCCGGTGCCCGCCATCGGTGTAATCCGGGATAAAAACCTGAGCCTCCAGGCGGAGAAGGCGGCGCTGCTGACCGAGCACGGCTATCCCGCCGACGCCCTGGACGACAAGCCCGCCTGCCCCAAGTGCAGCGACACCGGCTGGGTGGGGGCCAATATGTGCGCCTGCCTTAAGGCGCTGTGCACCGAGGAGCAGATCAGGGAGCTGTCCAAGCTGCTGGATCTGGGGGAGCAGTCCTTTGACTCCTTCTCCCTGGACTACTACTCCCCCCTGCCCTGGCCGGGGGAGTCCCTCTCCCCCCGGGAGAACATGGAGTTTATCTTCGACGTGTGCTCCAGCTATGCCCGGAAGTTCGGCCGGTTCTACTTCCGCAACCTGTTTCTCACCGGCGCGCCAGGGCTGGGCAAGACCTTCCTCTCGGCCTGCATCGCCCGCACCGTGTCGGAGAGCGGCTTCTCCGTGGTGTACGACACGGCGGTGAACATCTTCACCCGCTTCGAGGAGCAGAAGTTCGCCCGGGACAAGCTGGAGGCCGGGGAGGCCAAAGACGAGACCCGCCGCTACCTTGGCTGCGACCTGCTGATTCTGGACGATCTGGGCAGCGAGCTTTCCACCCCCTTCGTCCAGTCCGCCCTCTACACCCTCATCAATACCCGTCTGACGGCGGACAAGCGGACGGTGATCTCCTCCAACCTGACCATGGATCAGGTGCGCGCCCGCTACACCCCCCAAATCGCCTCCCGCCTGGAGGGGGAGTACCGCGTGCTCCCCTTCTATGGGGAGGATATCCGGCTGTTGAGAAAGCAGAGACTGTGACAAGGGCCTGTGAACGGATTTCGTTCACAGGCCCTTGCCATGCGAGAAATTATTTTTTCCGGGACAGGGTCATCAGGAGCCCTCCGGCTGCGGCAAGTGCCATGCAGCTCAGGAAGTACCTCCATGCCGTCCCCAACAGCTCCGGCTGAGTCCGGAGTGGGAGGGCGAGTCTTGCGGTTCCGAACGCCGCCGCACCCACATAGCAGGCTATTGCCAGCAGAAATAATACCTTTTGCCTTCTCATATCACTATGCTCCTATGTGGGAATACGAATTGTTATGTCCCTCGAATAAGCCCCTAGGTCATAAGTTGAAACTCTTCCTGTAGGCGATGTAATTTTTATTTTTCTCTCTATTCCATTATTGGAAGGCTTATACGTCACTTGATATTTCATATTCAGCCTAGGTGTTATGTCAAGTTTGTACTCACTTGGTGATTCTGTCGATGGCACGCCGCCAGAAGAAATATACCCCCATCCAACCGACAAAGCAATCCCGGCCCCCACCCCTTCAACGCCGAGTAGCGGAACAAGAGATATTGAAATAGCAGTTACTGTCCCAAAAGTTACCCACCATCCAATTGTTTGTGCAGTATTGTATTTGTCCAATTCTGATTGTGTCCAGACAAATGCCTTAGAGGTAATTGCTGTTACCAGTGTACTGGTCGCATTATCACTATCCTCATAAACTGTTTTAATCCTAGAGTTTCCAGTTGTATAGTTTGCAGTTATTACATATTTAGGGGAAAAATGCTTCACATCAATTGTAATCGTTTTTGTAATCGTTTTATTGGAGTTGTTACGATATGAGGCGTTTTTGGGGGTCTCGATAGAGCCGGCACGTTTGCTTGGAATTAATTCAACCTTATAGTAGAGTGTCTGGTTTGCCGGAACTTTAATCGTAAATGAAAGCGTTCCGTTGCTGGGGTTCTTGATATTTGTTATTAGGCTCGAATCTTTAACGTGATTAATTTGTACCCCCTTTTGCTCCAGATCAGTTAACATTTCCTGTGACGGGTCTTCATGCGCTGGATATTCCTGCTCGACAGGCGCCACTGCGGCAGCCACTACAGACGAACCGATGCTCAATAAAATGCTAAAGGTCAATAGATATGCAGTAATTCTTTTGATTAATTTCATATTTTTCCCTTCTTTCATTGAATGCCTCGGTTGACGTTTGCCGGCTAAATCCTCCCTCTACGCGCAGGCTGAGGCCTCTTTTTGTTTTGTGTTACAAGGAAAACCACGCATATTCTCTGCAAGTCCGATAAGAAGCCGTCTGAGGGGAATCTCAGGAACCTCCTCTCCCGCATTGCCATCGTAGCATAACTGCACAAAAACTTCCTTACATTTCCCTTAAGTTTGGTTTAAGATTGCCAACGCTCCCCTCATCTGCCCCTCCGGGGCACCTTCCCCCAGGGGAAGGCAGGGTGGGAACAGAAAAGCCGCCCGCCCCAAAGCGCGGGGCGGGCGGCGATGATGGCGCCCTCGTCCAGCACCTCGCCCCGGCCCAGGCTGCTCATGTGGGACTGGGCGGACTCCAGCCCCATGAGCACGTTGGCCTTGGACTGCTCCCGGGCCCGGTCGAGCTCGGCCTGGGTGACGCCGTGCTCGGTCAGCTCCCGGATCACGGCCAAAATGGTGTCCAGCGCCTGTCCCTCGGTCTCCCGCCCCAGGGCGGTATAGACGCCGAAGTAGCCGGTATCGTCATGGCAGGTGCCGTAGGAGTAGATGGAGTAGCAAAGCCCCTTCTGCTCCCGCACCTGCTGAAACTCAATCACAACCCGGACGAGACGGTGGACATCACCTGGTCGGCGCTCCAATACCGTCTGGATGAATCCGTAGGCTATCCAAAGATTGGATAAAACGATTGCAAACGGAGGAGACGGTTCACCCGTCTCCTCCGTTTTTGTGTTCCTGTTCCCATTGCTCCGCCAACGGCTCCAGCGCCGCCAGCAGGTCGGCGTTCAGCGGGCGGAAGCGCAGCTTTCCCTCATACAGCAGCCCGTCGGAACCCAGGCAGAAGGTGGCCGCAGGAATCCGCTCCTCTGTGTAAATCTCCAGCCAGAAGGGGTGGTCCTCCCTGTCCTTCATGGGGATTGAGTTGGAGACCCCCCACCAGAGCACCCAGGTATCGTCCAGAACGGTGCGCAGCTCCTCCAGCCCCTCCCCGGCGGGGTCATGGGCCCCGCTGCCGGAAAAGAGTTCATACATGACATAGCCCGTTACCGCCTCATCCGGCCCCGGAACCAGCCAGCCCAGCTTCTTGGGGCCGAACACCAGCACCAGGACCGCCAGAACCGCCACAACGATCAGCCGTGTTCTCCATCTCCTCTTCTCCATATCGCCATCCTCCTCCCGTGAACCCCCGTTGGTTTTCCCTCCTGTTTTCCACATCCTATCACGGTTTTGTGGAAACTTCAATTTAAATCCGCCCTTTCTCTTCCCAAGGCGTGCAAAAACGGAGGACGGCAAAAGGCCGTCCTCCGTTTTGAGCTTGATTTCAGTGCAGCAGCGCCCGATAGGCGTCGGCGCTCCCCACCCGCCCCACGGCGGAGAGGGAGGCGTTTTCAAACCGGAACAGCTCTCCGGCCAGGGCCTGCACGTCCGCCCGCGTCACCGCGTCGTAGGCAGCGATGATGGCGTCCTCATCCAGCACCTCGCCCTGGAGCAGCTCGCCCCGGCCCAAGCTGCTCATGTGGGACTGGGTGGACTCCAGCCCCATGAGCACGTTGGCCTTGGACTGCTCCCGGGCCCGGTCGAGCTCGGCCTGGGTGACGCCGTGCTCGGTCAGCTCCCGGATCACGGCCAAAATGGTGTCCAGCGCCTGTCCCTCGGTCTCCCGCCCCAGGGCGGTATAGACGCCGAAGTAGCCGGTATCGTCATGGCAGGTGCCGTAGGAGTAGATGGAGTAGCAAAGCCCCTTCTGCTCCCGCACCTGCTGGAACAGGCGGGAGGACATGCCGCCCCCCAGGATGGAGGACAGGAGCTGGAGCTGGAACCGCCGGGGGTCGGCGAAGGACAGGCCGGGGAAAGCCAGGGTCAGGTGGTTCTGCTCGATGGCCTTCTTCTTCACCACCACCCCGGGCACATAGGCGGCGGCCCTCGCAGCGGTGTGGGGCCGCGCCTCCAGGCCGGCAAAGCGCCCGGCCAGTTCCGCGGCGTCGGCGTCGGTAAAGCTGCCCGCCAGGGCCACCACGATGCGGTCGGGCCGGTAGTGGGCGCGCTGGTACGCCCGCAGCCACGCCCCGTCCATCTTGTCCAGGGTGGCCTTTCGTCCCAGGATGGGCCGGGCCAGGGGGGAGCCCTTGAATACCGCCCCGGCCAGCCGCTCAGCGCAGAGATCCTCCGGGTTGTCCTCGTACATGCCGATCTCCTCCAGGATCACCCCCCGCTCGGTCTCCACGTCGGCGTCGTCGAACCGGGAGTGGAAGAACATGTCGCACAGGATGTCCGCCGCCCGGGCCAGGTGGGTGTCCAGCACCCGGGCATAGAAGCAGGTGCACTCCTTGGTGGTGAAGGCGTTGATCTGGCCGCCCACGGCGTCCATCTCCTCCGCCAACTGGGCGGCGGTGCGGCTCCGGGTTCCCTTGAAGAGCATGTGCTCGATGAAATGGGCCGCCCCGTTCTCCCCCGCGCTCTCATGGCGGGAGCCGGTCCCCACCCAGATGCCCAGGGAAACCGAGCGCACCCCCGGCACATGCTCCGTCAGGATACGCACCCCGTTGGGGAGCGTCTTTTTTTCATACATCAAACCATTGTAACCTCGCACTTCTCTATATTTTCGCGCTTAGTATGGACAAATACCGTGCCGTTTACGCCCCGCGCAGGGCAATCAGGAGCAGTACCACCGCCGTGATGGCCAGGATCAGCGCCAGGTAGCCCACCACCTTCTTTTTCATGGCCGCGCTCTCCTTTCCTGTTCTCGTTTGGGTTACAACACTATATCACATTCCGTCCCACTTGTCAGCCGGAAAATCCGCGGGAAAAACAGCAGGCCGGGCGGGGGCTCTCCTCCGTCCGGCCTGTATGCAGAATGTCCTCCCGCCGGGCTGGACTGCCCGGCTTCAGCACCAGGCGGCCAGCAGCTCCTTCAGCTCCTCCTGCGTGCGGATGCAGGCATCCCAAAGGCCCTCATCATCCGCTGGGTATGGAGAAACCCGCAGGGTGCGCGCTCCGGCCCGCAGGCCGGCGTACAGGTCGCCGTATCCCTGGTCCCCCACAAACAGCATCGCGTCAGATGGTATCCCCCAGCGGGCACTCCACCCTTCCATACGTTTCGGAGTGGCGTGGGGCTTCTCCGCGTCAAAAATCTGCTCGTCAAAGCACCCCAGCAGCCCCAGCCGGGCCAGAAGCGCCTCTCCTCCCTCCCGCCTGGAATTTGAGCACAGCACAAGCCGGATGCCGCGGTCCCGCAGGCGGAGAAGCCGCCCGGCCAGCACCGGATCCGGTTGGGGGCCCACCCCGTCGGTCAGCAGATCCCGCCGGGCCAACTGGAACCGCTCCCAGAACGCCTCACCGTCCCAGCCGATACGCCGGGCCAGGTACATGGCCAGGCTCCAGCCGTCGGAGATATAGGACCAGCATCTCCGGTCCAGCCAGGGCGAGGGGTCCGGACGCAGGAGTGCGGCCTCGGTGGGCACAGCCAGCAGC
Source organism: Flavonifractor plautii ATCC 29863 (assembly GCF_000239295.1). GTDB lineage: Bacteria > Bacillota > Clostridia > Oscillospirales > Oscillospiraceae > Flavonifractor > Flavonifractor plautii. The sequence continues at coordinate 33,650 of NZ_JH417718.1, read as the reverse complement.
GCGGCGGCCGGGCCAGGACACACCCCCCATTCCTTGGGGGCAAACCGGCCGCAGCGGAAGGCCGGATTGCCTCCCGCCAGCACCCGGCTCATCTCCGCCTTTACAGACCCGATCTCCTTCTCCCATGGAGTACCGGCAAAGTAGTAGTCGATCATTCGCAGGTAGATACGGTCGTCGTGGTAGAGCGTGCCGTCCAGATCAAAACAGACAAGCCCCGGGGCAGCCTGTAACCCTCTTCCCATCAGGGCCGCACCAGGGCATCCACCGGATGCCCGTCCATTCCTATGGGTTCCAGCCCCAGCAGACGGAGGATGGTGGGCGCGTGGTCAATGAGCCTCCCGCCGTGGATTATCCTGCCGGATACAGCATTGGGCCCGGCAACGATGAAGGGGGGCTTGTCCCCCTTCCAGGGCAGGTGGCCGTGGGTGGAGACCGATGGCTTATATTCCTTTATGTCGTTGACACTGGTGATAAGTTGCTCCCCATCCAGGGCCCTTCCAAAGCACACCCGGTCGCCGGCTTCAATGACAAAGTCAAAATCGCCGGTCAGGTGCATCTGCGCGGCCTCCTCTTTGGTAAAGATCCGCTCCAGGTATTTGGGGTACTTCTTCTGTTGCTCCAGCAGGACGCAATACACCATTTCCCGGTCCACCTCCGGCCGGAGATAGATGTGTGCGCTGAGCGAACAGTTGGCGGCATAGACCTGATAGTCTGCCAGGGAACCGTCCTCCGCGGTCTGGAGCCAGCCCAGCCGGTGGAATAGGGCGTTCAGATGGAACATCTCGTCGCAGTAGAGCTGACCGTGGTCGCCCAGCAGCACAATATTTGTGTTCTCCACGCCGCCGGTCTCCTCCAGCGCATCCAGCACAAGCCCCATCTGTCCGTCAATAAAGCGGAAGGCGTGCTCCAGATCTCCGTGCACGCCCAGGCGGTGGCGCTGGTGGTCAACGTAGGACAGGTGGAGCAGCATCAGGTCGGGGCGGTGGGCCCGGATAATGTCGGCGGCGCACTTTGCGGCGAACTCGTCCATCTGTGGCGTCTTCATCCAGCGGAGCATGTGCTTATTGGCCTCAAAAATCTTCGCCACCGCAGGGCTGTTGGCCCTGGTAAACCACGGTGTCGGGTCATCCTCCTCCCGGGGGGCCCAGATCTCGCCAATATTGTACTCCGCTCCTGAGGCGCACATGACGGGCCAGGTGACGGTAGAGGCAGTCAGCCCCGCCTGTCTTGCAAAATCCACCACGGTAGGCACCTGAATGGCCTCCCGCCACCAATACCAGTCCATCCGGCCCTTCGCAAAGAAATTTGGAATCTCATTATTGTTGATGCCAGTCCGGTCCGGCCAGCAACCGGTGGCGATGGTGGCATGGCAGGGATAGGTTAAGGTGGGATAGACACATTCGATATCCGTAATCCAGGAGGCGTGCTCCATCACGCGCCCCAGGTTGGGAAGCTGCTTCAGCACGGGGATATCCGCTGTGATCAGCGCATCAATGGAGACCACTAGGGTGCGATTTGTCATGGGGTCCTTCCTTTCTTAAGTACGGTCCTGTTGGGCCTCTTCCTCTTTCATCAGCGCAACGAGCTCCCGCTCCCAGCGCTCGGTCTCCTCCAGCTCCTCCGCCGTAGCCCGGACCCCCGGCCGGACACAGGCGGCCTCGGCCAGGAAGTGGTCGATGTTCCGCCCCCGCTCCTGGCCGGTCAGCGTGTGCATGTCATACACATAATCAGGCAGGGGAAAGGGGTCTCCCCGCCGTATGCGCCGCTTAACCACACTGGCAAGCACGCTGGAGCCCCGCTCCTTCCGGCAGGCGCACAGATAGCGCACCGCGTGGACGAAGAGCAGTTGATAATCGGAGCTGTCCCGGGAGAGCTCCCGGCTGCTGCGGTGAAGGGCGTCCACCACCACTGGGGCCATGGGCTCCCCCAGGCCCACGTCCTCGGCACTGATCACCAGCAGCCGTCTCCACAGGTAGGCGGTCAGCTCCTCCCCGGTCAGGTAGAGCTCATAGGCAGCCCGCACCGCCAGCTCCGTCTCCCCCCGGCGGATAAATTTCTGGAGGGCGGATATGACCTCGTCCCCCGGGTGTCCGCTGGGAGTTACGATGTCATGGTAAAAAATTGGTATCATGTCAGGTTTCCTTTCTGCGCGCCCGGGCCGGGACACGGGACCGCGGCAGGGCGGAGGCGGATGCTCCGTCTCCGCCCTGCCCAAGTCCGCTTCAGTTGGCGCCGACGGTCTGCTTCAGGTTGGCCAGGGCCAGCTCCGGCTCCATGCCGTTGTCGGCCACCTCCTGCATCATGGTCTTGACGGCGCTGTTGACGGCGCTGGAGGTGGTGGTAGCATTGGTAAACACGGGCTCATAGAAATAGCGGTCACTCTGCTCTACACCGGCCCGCATGTACTCGTGGCCGTCGGCCACATAGGCCTCATAGGCCGGATCCTCCGCCACGGACTGGCGTATGGGCAGATAGCCGGTGTTTCCGGCAGCTACCGCCAGGTTGGCGTCATGGGAGGTCATAAACTTGATAAATTCATAGGCCGCATACATTCTGTCCTGATTTCCGTCCTGATTCAAGGCGATAATGACATGGCCGGCGGACAGGTTGGCGGCGGTATCCTCGCTCACCTGAGGAACAGGGGCGGTTCCCCAGTCCAGCTCGGGATTTTTGTCTGGGATATAGCTGGCCTCCACGCTGTCGCCGATATACATGGGGATCATCTCATTGGCAAAGGGCCCGGAGAAGAACTGATCCTCCCCCGCAGTACGCCAGATACCCTCATTCACGTTATCCTGCCACATCTGAAGCACCTTCAGGGTAATGTCGCTGTCCTCGGTGGCAAAGTACAGATTGCCGTTCTGGTCGGTGTAGCGGCCGCCGTTTTGGAGCAGCAGGGTCATAAAGCTGCCTGCCAGGTTGTCCCAGCCAAAGGCGGGCGCGCCGGTAATGTCTCGGATGGCGCGGCAGGTTTCCACCAGCTCGTCCCAGGTGGTGGGAACACTGAGTCCGTGCTCGGCAAAAAACGTCTTGTTGTAATAGAGCACCTCGGAGTAGGAGTGGATCGGCAGGGAATAGATACCCTCCTTGGCATAGCTGGAGTTCGCCTCCCGCAGCCCTTCAAAGATGTCCTCGTAGTCGGTCATGCCCACATTGGGATCTGTAATATAGGGCTCCAGGTTAACCACATAGTCGGTCTGGAGGTAGTCGGCCACATAGGGGCGCAGGGCCAGGGTCACATCAGGGGCGCTGCCCGCCTTGATCGCGCCCACCACGCTGGAATAGAGCTCACTGCTGCTGCCGTTAAAGGTGGGGACCACGGTAATACCCTTCTCGGCACCTATCGTTTCATTGAACTCCTCCACCAGCCCTTCCAAAACCTTCAGGTGGTTCTGATTGGAGATGGAGTGCCAGAACTGGAGTTCCACAGGGCCGGAAAGGGTACCCAGTTCCCCGGCGGGGGTTTCGGCCCCGCTGGGGGCCGGTTTGCTGCCGCAGGCCGCCAGGGAAAGGCCCAGGGCCAGGGCAAGGCTTACGCTGATGAGCTTCCGTTTCATCGAAAATTCCTCCTTCTTTTCTTTCGTGCCATATGCTTTCATTGTGTTATTCAAAGCCCGGCAGGCCGGGCAGGATCTTAACCCTTGATGCCGCCCCGCGCCACGCCGGCGATGATCTGCTTTCGGAAGACCAGGAAGAAAATCAGCATGGGTACAATGACGATCGTAGCGCCGGCCATCTGCAGATTTACCTGGGAGCTCACCGCATCCCGGAAGTGGAGCAGACCGATGGGCATAACCCGGTGGGCATCGCTCTTGGTGACCATAAGGGGCCAGACAAAGGAATTCCATTGGCTGATAAAGGCCAGAATTCCAATGGTAGCAATGGCATTCTTGTTCATGGGGATCATGACTTTCCAGAGGTAGCGCCAGTCGCTGCAGCCGTCCACCTTGGCCGCTTTGTAGAGGATGGAGGGGATCTGCATAAAATACTCCCGCATCATATAGATATAGAAACCGCTGGCCACCGTTGGCAGAATAATGCCCTGAAAGGTGTCCATCCAGCCCAGCTTGGAGATCGTGATGAAGTTCTGGATGATGAGCAGCTCTGCGGGGATCATCATGGTGGACAGGCAAAGCAGAAACAGCAGCTTTTTGCCCCGAAATTCGTAAATGGTGAAGCCGTAGGCAGACAGCACGGTAAGCACCAGGGTAAGGAGGGTACCGCCGCCCGCCACAATAATGGAGTTGCGCAAATAAAGGCCAAAGGGGGCGACGGCAAGAGCCTCCGTGTAATTTTCAAACTGGGGCACCGCAGGGAACAGGGTTGGCGGGATGGAGATGGACTCCGGCAGTGTTTTCAGGGAGGTAAAGAGCATCCACAAAAACGGGAAGATCATGACAAAGGCTCCAACAGTCAGAACGGCGATCTTGACCGCCTTGCCCACGTTCTGTTTCATATCCGACCCTCCCTTATACATAGTATACAAACCGCTTGGAGACCCACTTCTGAATCACCGTCAGGGCCAGTACGATGGCCAGAAAGATGATGGCCGCCGCCGAGGCGTAGTGAACCTGTCCCCGGTTGAAAAACATGTCATAAATATAGTAGACCATAGTGATGGCGCTGTTTCCAGGCCCAGCGCTCTCCCGGCTGAACATAGCATAGACCTCGTTGTAGGTCTTAAAGGCATGAATGACCGAAACGATGGTGACCATCCAAAACGTGGGGGAGAGCAGGGGCATGGTGATGCGGAAGAATATCCGGTGCGCTGGAGTGCCGTCGATCCGGGCGGCCTTGTAGTACTGCTGGTCGATCTTTTGCAATCCGGCCAGGAACAGGACAATCTTAAACGCCATACCGCTCCAGATGGTAAAAATGGTCACCGCCACAATGGTCAGGTTGGGATCGGACAGCCACTTCTGTGGCTCCAGCCCTAAAAACTCCAGAAAAAAGTTGATGTAGCCGTATTCCGAGTGGAAGAGCCAGCGGAACACCAGGCCGATGGCCAGGGTGGAGGTGACATAAGGGAGAAAATAGAGTGTCTGAAACAGTCCCTTGGTCCGAAGCAGGGAATTGATGAGCAGGGCTGCCCCCAGGGAGAGCACAATAGTGATAGGTACGCCCACCAGAACAATAAACATGGTGTTGCGCACGGCCAGCCCGAAAGCGGGATCCTGAAGCACGTACCGGAATGAATTGAGGCCGAATCCCGTGCCGGTGTCGGTAAGGTACACGTAACTCTGGTAAAACCCCATCCGAAGCGTCATGAGGATGGGGTAGACCACAAAGACCGCCAAAACCGCAAAGGCAGGGAGCAGATACAGATATGCCTTGGCGCTGCGCCGGGTGTTGCCCAGCGGATTTTCTGCGCGGGCCGGCTTGGGGCTCCTCATCCCGCCACCTCCGCATCCAGCCGTGCGCCGGTCTCCGGGTCAAAGAAATAGACCAGGCGAGGCTCCAGGGTCAGCTCCACGGCGTCGCCTGCCGCCACACCGGCGGTGATGTCCAGAATGGCGCGGGCCCGCTCCCCTGCCAGTGAGAAGGTAACCAGCAGATCCTTGCCCCGCATCTCCACAGCCTCAGCCGCAGTCCGAAGCCCCTGCCCCAGACGCCACGCCTCAGGCCGGATGCCCACCAGGACCGGCCCATCCGCCGCGCCGTGCACCCGGAGCATGTAGTCCTCTGCCAGACACACCGTTCCGCCGCACACGTCCAACCGAAAGAAATTGATGGGGGGATTCCCCAGAAAGCCTGCCACAAAGCGGTTGGCGGGATTCAAATACATCTGTTGTGGTGGACACTGCTGCTGCACCACGCCGGTCCTCATCAGCACGATCTCATCTGTGATACTCATGGCCTCCTCTTGATCATGGGTGACGAACACGGTGGTGACGCCCGTCTCAGTCTGGATGCGGCGAATCTCTTCCCGCATCTCCAATCGCAGGCGGGCGTCCAGATTGGAAAGGGGTTCGTCCAGCAAGAGGATATCAGGCCGCTTGACCAGCGCCCGTGCAATGGCCACCCGCTGCTGCTGGCCGCCGGAGAGCTGGCCCGGCTTGCGCTTGAGGAGATCCTCGATCTGCACCAGTCTGGCCATCTCCAGGGTACGGCGGCGGATCTCCTCCTTCCCCTCCTTGTGGTTGACCAGAGGGAAGGCGATGTTTTGCTCCACCGTCAGATGGGGATAGAGGGCATAGTTCTGAAACACCAGACCAATGCCCCGCTTTTCTGGGGGCAGGGCCGTCACATCCCTGTCTCCAAAGAAAATCCTTCCGGAAGTAGGCGACTCCAGCCCTGAGATGAGGTAGAGTGTCGTGGACTTTCCGCAGCCGCTGGGGCCCAGCAATCCGGTCAGCTTGCCGTCCTGAATCGTAATGCTGACATCATTCACCGCCTTGGTTCCGGAAAAATCCTTGACCAGATGCTCCAATCGCAGTTCCATGGCGCAGCTCCTTTCATTTATTTTGCTTTTTATTGTCTCCATTGTATTCTATATCATTTTTCTTGTCAACAAATGTTCAAAATTACAGTTTTCAGTCTGCTTTTTAAGCTTTAATTTCATATAATCTCTTTATTTGATAGCATATTATCAATAATCTTCTCCGAAAGAGATAAAAGGCATTGAATTATCATTTTTTAAAATTTGGCTTTACAAAAAATGTACAGAATATCCAACTAATTTTTGCTTTATTCTTGCCAGAGTTCCGGTTTTATGATATTCTCTCCCTAGTATTTAATTAAGTATGGGAGGATTGCACCATATGAGTCTCAAAAAGATGACACGTATTGATAAAATCTCCCAGCTTTTGATCGCCAAGACGGGCGTATCGATTCGCGAACTGGCGGTGGAGCTGGGGGTATCTGAAATTACAATCCGCCGGGATCTGAAGCAGCTCGAGCAGCAGGGGACGGTAAAGCTGATCAACGGCGTGGCCATTCATCGCGCCGCCCAGAACCCCCACAGTACCCTTCCCGAGTACAATCTGGATTACGAGGTTCTCCACTTTGGAGACCGGAAGGCCCGCATCGGCAAAAAAGCTGCCTCCCTCATTGAACCCAACGATGTCATTGCCATTGATACCGGCTCAACCTGCTCCTACCTCACACAAAATCTGCCCAGCGGCGTCCACCTGACCGTGCTCACCTACTGCATGAACACCCTGGCCCAGTTGACCACGCATCCGAACTACGACGTGATCTGCGCGGGCGGCTACCTCTATCCCAACACCCGGATGTTTTATAGTCCAGAGGGTATCAGCCTTATTAACCGCACCTGTGTAAACAAGGCCTTCCTCTCCACCGCCGGCATCAGTGGCAAGCTGAACGTCACCTGTGTGGCTCCCCATGAGATGAACGCCAAGAGCGCCCTGATGGAGAGCAGCCAGACCAAGATCCTGCTGCTGGACTCCTCCAAGTTCAGCAAAATCTGTCCCACGACTTTCGCCTACCTCTCCGATTTTGACATCATCGTTACGGATGACGAGCTCTCAGCCGAATGGCAGGGCTATATTGCCGACCTGGGTATTCAGCTTTTGCTGGCCTGAGCGGGCAGCCGCATCATTTGCATGAACCTCCATGCGTACAGGACGCGCCGCGAAACTATGCAAAGGCTTAGGCGCATGAAGTGTTCGCGCATGTGGGCCGTACCGGCCCACGCGCTGTCATCTTATGGCCGTGCCGCTGCAAGCGGCGCATGGGCAAGTTTGCTATGCTCTTGCAGAGCAAAAGGGCCGGACGGAATGGTTCCGTCCGGCCCTTTTTATGCCGTATGCGCTCTTTACTTGATAGGCTCGCCGGCCTCTTTCTTGGCCTTGATCTCCTTCAGGGCGTCCCGGTAGGAGAGGTTGACGCGGCCCTTCTCGTCGATATCGGTGACCTTGACCCAGATCATGTCGCCGATGTTGACCACGTCCTCCACCTTCTCCACCCGGCGGTCGGCCAGCTTGGAGATGTGCACCATGCCGTCCTTGCCGGGGGCCAGCTCGACGAAGGCGCCGAACTGGAGGATGCGGACCACCTTGCCGTAGTAGAGCTGGCCCACCTCGGGCACGAACACGATGGTCTCGATGGTCTTCTTGGCGGCGTCGCAGGAGGCCTTGTCGGTACCGGCAATGTAGATGGTGCCGTCGTCCTCGATGTCGATCTTGGCGCCGGTGTCGGCACAGATCTTCTGGATCACCTTGCCGCCGGAGCCGATGACCTCGCGGATCTTGTCCACGTCGATCTTCATCTTCACCATCTTGGGGGCGGTGTCGGCCACGTCGGGGCGGGGCTTGGAGATGCAGGGGAGCATGATCTCGTCCAGGATGGCATAGCGGGCGTCGCGGGTGATCTCCAGGGCCTCCTTGATGATCTCGTGGGACAGGCCGTCGTTCTTGATGTCCATCTGGATGGCGGTGATACCGGCCTTGGTGCCGGCCACCTTGAAGTCCATCTCGCCGTGGAAGTCCTCCACGCCCTGGATGTCGATGAAGGTGGTGAAGCCGCCGTCGTCGTCCTGGATCAGGCCGCAGGAAATGCCGGCCACGGGGGCGGAGATGGGCACGCCGGCGTCCATCAGGGCCAGGGTGGAGCCGCAGATGGAGCCCTGGGAGGTGGAGCCGTTGGAGGAGAGCACCTCGCTCACCACGCGGATGGCGTAGGGGAAGTCCTCCACGGAGGGGATCACCGGCTCCAGGGCGCGCTCGGCCAGGGCGCCGTGGCCCTTCTCGCGGCGGTTGGTGGAGCGGGCGGCCCGGGCCTCGCCGGTGGAGTAGGCGGGGAAGTTGTAGTGGTGCATATACCGCTTCTCCTCCTCCTCCCAGATGGTGTCCAGCTTCTGGGCGGCGGAGAGGGTGTTCAGGGTGCAGACGGAGAGCACCTGGGTCTGGCCGCGGGTGAACAGGCCGGAGCCGTGGACGCGGGGCAGCACGCCCACCTCGGCGGCCAGGGGACGGATCTCGTTCTTGGCGCGGCCGTCCACCCGGTGGCCCTCCAGCAGCCAGGCCTTGACGATCTTCTTCTGGAACTTGTAGGTGATCTCCTCCAGGTACTTGTCCATCTCGGGATAGTCCTCCAGGAAGAGCTCATGCCAGTGCTCGATGAGCTTGTTCCACCGCTCCTCGCGCACGTTCTTGTCGTCGGTGTCCATGGCGGCGCGGGCCTCATCCATGGTGGCCTCCACGATCTTGTCGAACAGCTCCTGGTCGAAGTCGGCGTGGTCGTAGGTCATCTTGTCCCGGCCGATCTCGGCCACGATCTGGTTGATGAAGGCCACCTGCTTCTTGATGTCCTCGTGGGCGGCCACGATGGCGTCGTACATGATGTCGTCGGGCAGCTCCTTGGCGCCGGCCTCAATCATGATCACCTTCTTGTCGGTGGCGGCCACGGTCAGATCGAGCTGGGAGGCGTGCTTCTGCTCGTTGGTGGGGTTGAGGACAATCTGGCCGTCCACATAGCCCACCTCCAGGCAACCGATGGGGCCGGCCCAGGGGATGCAGGAGTAGGCCAGGCAGGCGGACACGCCGATCATGGCGGTCACCTCGGGGGAGCAGTCCCGGTCCACGCTCATGACGGTGGCGGTGACCACCACGTCGTTGCGGAAGTCGTAGGGGAACAGGGGGCGGATGGAGCGGTCGATCACGCGGCTTGCCAGCACGGCGGGCAGAGAGGGCTGGCCCTCCCGGCGCATGAAGGAGCCGGGAATGCGGCCCACGGCGTACAGCTTCTCCTCAAAGTCCACGGAGAGGGGGAAGAAGTCCACGCCGTCCCGGGGGCGGGGGGACACGGTGACGGCCACCAGCACGGTGGTCTCGCCGTAGGTGACCATGGCGGAAGCGGTGGCCAGCTCGGCCACCTTGCCCACGTCGATGGTCAGGGGGCGGCCCGCCACCTCGGTCTTGTAGACCTTGTGGTTGGTGAATTCCTTGTGCTTGATAATGGTTGACATGCGGGTATTCCTCCTTTTCATTGGTGTCTCCCACACATCAGAGCCCGATCCCTTTTAGCACTTGAAGCCGGGTCCGGTCCTCCGGGCCCAGGTTCAACTGCTAAAAAGCAAGCTCCGACGGATGGGAAGAAGGGGTGGCACGGAGTCCGCGCCACCCCTCTTGATTCGTTGTTGTCACGCTGCGGCGGCTGCACGACGGACAACTGCTCAACACTCCGCGAAAAATGCCGTTGGCGTTCCGCCAACCTGTTTTTTCATCTGCGTGTTTCGCTGTCGTCCTGCTCCGCACGCCTCCGCGCTTCTTCTTACTTTCGGATGCCGAGCTTGGCGATAATGGCGCGGTAGCGCTCGATGTCCTTGGCCATCAGATAGTCCAGCATCTTGCGGCGCTTACCGACCATCTTGAGCAGGCCGCGGCGGCTGTGGTTGTCGTGGATGTGCACCTTCAGGTGCTCGGTCAGCTCCTGGATGCGGGCGGTCAGAATGGCGATCTGCACCTCGGGGGAGCCGGTGTCAGTGGCGTGGGTACGGTTGGCCTCGATCACGGCCGTCTTCTCGTCCTTACGGATCATGGTTGGGTTCCACCTTTCATACAATGTGCCCTGGGCTGCGTGACCGGCCGGTGAGAGCCTGGGGACGAAGCCGGGGGTAAATTCTGCCTGTAAATTACAGGCTGTAGTAGTTTATCATATTCTCCCCGCCTTGTAAAGAGGTCATTCCCGATTTTGCGGCGAATTTTCCCGCGCCGCCGCCGTCCTCTGGCGCCGGCGCAGGCGCGGGGGTATGATACAAAAAACAGCAAGGAGGAATGGTTATGATCCGTCTGCTGACCGGGAGCACGCACACGGGAAAGACCCTGCTGGCCCAGCGCCTGCTGGAGCGGCACGGCGCGCCCTATCTGTCCATCGACCACCTGAAGATGGGCCTCATCCGCAGCGGGATGTGTCCCCTGACGCCGGAGAGCACCGACGAGGCCCTCACCGCCGTCCTCTGGCCCGTGGTGCGGGAGATCGTCAAAACCGCGGTGGAAAACGGCCAGTCGCTGACGGTGGAGGGTTGCTACATCCCCTTCAACTGGCGGGAGGACTTTGATGCGTCCTGCCTCCCCCACATACGCTTTCTCTGTCTGGTGTTCAGTGAGGCGTACATCCGCACCCGGTTTGACACCATTCAGACCCACGCCAACGCCATAGAGCGGCGGAAGGACGACTCCTTCTGCACCATGGAATTACTTTTGGCGGAAAACCGGCGCAATCTGGAGGCCTGCCGCCGCCGCGGACTGCCCTATTACCTCATTGACGGCCCCTATGCCCCGCCCCTGGACTGGTGAGCGTTACCAAATCGTCATTTATTCTTAATAAATTATCTTTAAATCCCCATTGACAATCATATGATTATTTAGTATAATCATGTCAAAGCAAGAAAAGGAGTGGATGATATGGCAAAGACGCTGCCGGGAACCACCATCGCGGTGGACTGGAACCGACCGGAGGAGGCGGAGACCCTGCTGAACTCCCTCTTTTTGGCCGGGGGGCTGATGCTCTCCCAGGTGGCCAGCCTGACCGGGCTGGAGCCCTATGTCATCCAGAACTGGGTCCGCCGGGGCTTTGTGGCCCCGCCGGAGCGCAAGCGGTACTCCCGCCGCCAGTTTTCCCGCATCGTCCTGATCAATATGCTGAAGGATTCCATGCAGCTGGACAAAATCTGCGCCCTGCTCTCCTATGTCAACGGGGAGCTGGACGATGAATCGGACGATCTGATTGACGATTTCCAGTTGTATCTCTATATTGTACGCCTGGCGGCCCTGGTGGAGCATCAGCCTCCCAGCGGGCCGGACGAGGCGGCCCGCTGGTGCCAGACAGCGGCGGAGAGCTACCGTGAGAGCGTCCCGGGCGCCCGGGACCGGGTGGCCCGCTGCCTCCATGTGATCCTGACGGCCTATCTGGCCGGACGGCTCAAGCAGGAGGCGGAGGCCCTCCTCGCGGCCCTGGCCTGACGCGTCCCAAGACAGCGGTAGGGACGCGGAGTATCCCACCGCTGTTTTATGATAGATCGCATCCCCATTTCGAGAAAGGAGGAACCCATTCATGGCAGCCTGGTGGCAATCCCTCTCTGCCCTGGACCACGTTCTGCTCTACATCGCCGTACCCGCCACGCTGATCCTGCTGATTCAGACCGTTCTCCTCTTTGCGGGGGGCGCGTTTGACAGCGACGGCGACGCCGGTGTGCCGGACGCGGACGGGCCGGACTTCGACGGCCCCGACGCCGACGGCGGCCCGCTCCACGAGGCCGCGGCGGACCCGGAGACCCCCGACACCGGCCTGCACCTGTTCACCGTGCGGGGCGTGGTGGCCTTCCTGGTGCTCTTCGGCTGGGGCGGCCTGTGGCTCCACCAGGTAGGCCTGCCCGGTTTCCTGGCGGTCTTCCTGGCCATCCCCATCGGCTTTGCCGGCATGGTGGGCATCGCCCTGGCCGTCCGCCAGGCCCTTCGCCTCCAGTACGACGGCACCCTGGATCTCCGCAACGCCCTCGGGCGGACGGGCACCGTGTACCTCACCGTTCCCCCCGGCCGCTCCTCCCCCGGCAAGGTCACCCTCACCGTGCAGGAGCAGCTGACGGAATTTGAGGCCCTCACCGACTCCCCCGCCCCCATCCCCACCGGCAGCCCTGTCCGTGTCACCGGTCTGGCCGGCCGCGGCGCCCTGCTGGTGGAACCCATTCCATCCGAATCAGAAGAGACAGAATAAGGAGGAACTTATGCCAAACATCTTTGGACTTATCCTTACCTGCGTCATCGTCGTCATCGTCTTCTCCCTGCTGCTGTTCCTGATCAAGCGCTACAAGAAGTGCCCCTCGGACAAGGTTATGGTCATCTACGGCAAGGTGGGCAGCAACAAGGACGGCTCCACCCGCAGCGCCAAGTGCATCCACGGCGGCGCGGCCTTTATCTGGCCGGTCATCCAGTCCTATGAGTTCCTGGATCTGACCCCCATGTCCATCTCGGTGGATCTGGAAAACGCTCTGTCCCGCCAGAACATCCGCATCAACGTCCCCAGCCGCTTCACCGTGGGCGTCTCCACCGAGCCGGGGGTCATGCAGAACGCCGCCGAGCGCCTGCTGGGCCTGAAGCTCCAGGAGATCCAGGAGCTGGCCAAGGACATCATCTTCGGCCAGCTCCGCCTGGTCATCGCCACCATGGACATCGAGGAGATCAATACCGACCGCGACAAGTTCCTGGAGGCCGTCTCCCGCAACGTGGAGGGCGAGCTCAAGAAGATCGGCCTGCGCCTCATCAACGTCAACGTCACCGACATCTCCGACGAGTCCGGCTACATTGACGCCCTGGGCAAGGAGGCCGCCGCCAAGGCCATCAACGACGCAAAGAAGAACGTGGCCGAGAAGGACCGCGACGGCTCCATCGGCGAGGCCCAGGCCCGCCGCGACCAGCGCATCCAGGTGGCCCAGGCCGACGCCTCCGCCATCCAGGGCGAGAACTCCTCCAAGGTAGAGGTGGCCATGTCCAACGCCCAGCGCCGCGAGAAGGAGGCCGAGGCCACCCGCATCGCCACCGCCGCCGAGAAGATCGCCGCGGCCCAGGCCCTGGAGGAGGCCTACGCCGCCGAGCAGAAGGCCGAGGCCGCCCGCGCCCAGCGTGAGAAGGCCACCCAGGAGGCCGACGTCATCGTCAAGACCGAGATCGACAAGCGCCGCCGGGAGCTGGAGGCCGAGGCCGAGGCCGAGCAGATCCGCCGCCGCGCCAAGGGCGAGGCCGACGCCATCCTGGCCAAGATGCAGGCCGAGGCCCAGGGCGCCCAGGAGATCCTGGTCAAGCAGGCCGACGGCCTGCGGCAGATCGTGGCCGCCGCGGGCGGCGACGCCGACCACGCCGTGCGCCTGATGCTGGCCGACAAGATGGAGGAGCTCATGCGCATCCAGGTGGACGCCGTCAAGGGCATCAAGATCGACAAGGTCACCGTCTGGGACGGCGGCGAGCAGAAGGATGGCAAGACCGCCACGGCGGGCTTTGTCTCCGGCCTGATGAAGTCCATTCCGCCCATGAACGAGATGTTCGACATGGCGGGCATGGAGCTGCCCCGCTTCCTGGGCAAGAACAAGGAGGAGCCTGCTGCCCCCCCCGCGCCCGCCGCAGAGCCCGGCGCGCCCGCAGAAGAGTCTTGATAATTGGAAGGCCCCCGGAACCTGATGGGTTCCGGGGGCCTTCCTGCTTTAAATTAGAGCTTCTTTTCGGCAAAGCGCATGAGGATGACGGCCACCTCGGCGCGGGTGGCGGTGCCGGCGGGGTCGAGCCGACCGCCGTCCTTTCCGGTCAGCAGACCCTCGCCCACGGCCCAGCACAGGGCGTCCGCCGGACCGAAGGCCCCGGTGTCATACCCGGCCACAATCCCCTGGGCCGCCGCCCAGTTCACCGCGCCGGCATACCACGCGTCCGCCGCCACGTCGGTGAAGCCCGCCCCGCCGGGGGCGGCAGGGCTGCCCGCCAGGTTCCAGAGCACCTGCGCCGTCATGACGCGGGTCAGCACTGCGCCGGGGTCGAAGGTGACGGCGCTGGTACCGTCCATGAGGCCCTTTTCATACACATAGGCCACCGCATCATAGTACCACTCGCCGCTGCTCACGTCGGTGAAGGGCAGGGATTCGGGCTGTTCCGGCTCGGTTTCGATCGCGGTGAAGACCGCCTCGACCTCCACCTTGGAAGCGGGCATTTTGAAGGTATATTTGCCGTCGCCCTTGTCGGTGAGCTTGATGGAATCGCCATCCTTGCCGGTGACGGTCAGCTTGTCCAGCTCATAGCCCTCGTCGGGCTTCACGGTGATGGTCACGGTGGTGCCTCTGGAGGCGCGGGTGGGGCTTACCTTCACGCTGCCGTTGTCCGTGTCCTCCACGC
>NZ_JH417718.1:0-18806 GCF_000239295.1 Flavonifractor plautii ATCC 29863 | reverse complement strand
TGTCCGTGTCCTCCACGCTCACCGTGTACCGGGTGGAACTGGAGAAGGAGCCGCCGGAGGAGCTGTTTTTCGAGAATGTCGCATGGATAGTGCAGTCCTTTGTCACATTCTGAACGGTGTAGGTGCCGTTATCGTTCTGCACCACGTCTGCGGCGGTGCTGTCATCGACGGTCACATCAGAGATGGAATATCCGCTGTCGGCGGTGACGGTGAAGGTCTGACTGCCGCCATTGGCTACGGCCACCCTGCCGCTGGGAGTGATGGCGCCGCCTTCGCCGGCGGTGGCGGTGATGGTAAAGCCCTGCGCGGGGTCTTTTGTTCCATCGCCTACCACCGCACTGCCAATGTCCGTAGTAATATCCCTGGCCGAGTCATCTGTGTAGGCCAGTTTGATCTTTAGCTGCTTGTCTTCTTTGGTAGTCTTGTTGTCCGCAATGGTAACAGGGAAGGAGCCGGTATCATTTCCGTCCTTTTCGCCCGTCTTTGTTGTTACCCCAAGAACAATATCGCCTCCCAAAATTGGATTCGAATTGTTAAAAGTACAACCGGAAATAGTCAGGGACTTGACGCTGGCCCGCGCGCCGGTGATATCATCGGCTTCAGTCCCGTCACCCGTGCCGCGTTCAGCGACTTTAATGGGGCCGGAAGCACCGCAATTTCCTTCAAACCTAGTGTTGGTGATCGAGATCACGGCATCCTGTACGGCGACCAGGTTCAGATCGATGGCATAGTTAATGCCGCCGCAGTTCGTAAAGGTGCAGTCATCAATGGTCAGATTTTTCACGTTGGTCAGATAAAGTCCCTGTCCACCGCTCACTCCTGCCTTGGAGTTTTGCACGGTGCAGTTGATCATGGTCAGGTTCAGACCGCTGACAACAGTTGCGCTCTGATTCTGAGAGGTAATGAGGATGGATTTATCCGCCGTTCCATTCCTGTCGGTGTCGCCGTCTACGGTCAGATTGTTCAAGGTGAGGTTCGTGTTGGTCTGGTCGGCATGTTCGCCCGAAGCTGCCACACAGTTGATGGTGCCGTACAGGGTCTTGCCGCTGCCCTCAATGGTGAGGGTGCTGCCCGCCGCAATGGAAATGTCTTTTGTTATATCCTGAAGGAGGGTGATGGTGTGATCTTCTGCGGACAGCGCGGCGGTCAGAGCATTATCAAAAGAGGTGAATTTCTCCTCCCCAACCTGTGCCACAAGGACGCCCTCTTCCGTCTTTTCAAAGGTGTCCCCAGAGGCCAGGGTGATGGTGGGGATGTCCGCATCCTTGGCGGCCTGATAGGCCAGCTCAACCGCAACCTCGCTGCCATTTTCGGCCTTCACATTGGAGATGGTCACCGGGAACGCGCCGGTGGAGGGCGCGGCGGCATTGTTCTCTCCCTTCCCCTGGGAACCCAGTTGAATCTTGGCCCCCTCGGAGAAGGTGCAGTCCGCAACCACAGCGGAGGCAATGGTGGCGGGTTTTACTTCTCCGTCTCCCGACGGCTTCACATCTGTTGCCACGTCGTCCTCGCCGTTGCGCTGGTTCAGCTTGATGGCATTCTTCTCATAGCTGCCCGTAAAGGTACAGCCCCGGATCTCCACCGTGGAACCCTGGATGCCGCAGAGGTTCCAGTTGATTCCGTACTTCAGGCCGTCCTCTCCGGCGTTGAAGGTGCAGCCTTTAATCACCAGAGACTGGCAGTTGGGCAAATACATAAACGAGGAGTTTGTCTTGTCTCCGGCGGTATTGCCGGTAAAGGTACAGTCCGTCAGGGTCAGGTGCAGTCTGGGGGGATTGGGGCGCGTCTGCACATTGGTCAGGGCAAACTGTCCCTCCTTAAACTCCGTTCTGCTGATAGTCAGGTATACGTCCTTACCGTCGAGAGCGTCGCCCTTCACCGCCTCATTATAGGCGGCTACCGTAGTGAAGGGCTCCTCCTGCGTGCCCTTTCCCTCCTCTGTGGGCACGGGCTCCTGTGGCTCGTCGCCGGGCTCCGTCCTGGCGTCCGCGCTTGTTTCCTCCGTCTGTTCCATTCCGGCGATGGGAAGGGGCTGCTCCGCGTCCGCCGCAAAGGCGGACGGCATCAGCGTCAGCAGCATGCACGCCGTCAGGCACACCGACAAGATGCGTTTCTCCATGATTCTGTTTTCCTCCTTTTTGATGTCAGGGGTCGTGGCCGCAGAAAATGTGTGTCAATACCACTCCGCCGTACCGGAGGTTCCCGCAGGATGCCATTCGGACTGCATACAAAACAGCTTAAAACAGGAAGCGCGGGTCTCCGGCCAGGTGAAACAGCATTGGCCGGCAAACCACCCCCTTTTGGAAAAGTGTACCTTTTAAAATGGTGGAAATGCAGGAAAATCTATGTTAAAATGTAATTGATATCGCCGTATTTCTGTGCTATACTTCACACTAGGTAGTGCGACTATTTCATTTGTAAACGTACACTTTTTCAAACAAACAAAGCGCCTCTGGAATATTCCAGAGGCGCTTTTTGCATATAGTTCCGTTACAGCAGGGTGAAATCCAGCAGCTCGTGGCCCCACGCCCGCTCGGGGGCGTCCAGCCCGCGGCCGTCCACCATCAGCTCGCCGCACTGGTTGTCGTAGGGGTCTTGCCGCCAGGCGGGCATGGGGGGCGTCAGGGGGGCCTGGAAGGCGGAATTGGCTACCATCCGCCAGGGGTCCAGGCTGCCGAAGTAGTGGGCCCGGCGGGCGTCCTCCCCGCTGCGGCGGGCGGAGGAGCCGAAGGAGCAGTCCGCCCACAGCCAGCCGTGGGGGGCCAGGTAGAACATGGCCCAGTCGTGGGGGCCCACCCGGCCGGGCCGGACGGCCAGCCCGCTCTGCCACCGGGCGGGGATGCCCGCGATACGGCACAGGGTGATGAAGAGCAGGGCGAACACCCCGCAGTCCCCCCGGAGGGTCTTGGCGCACTGGTCGGCGATGCAGTCCAGCTGGAGGTAGGCGGGCTGATAGCGGTAGTCCACCTGTCCGGTGACGTAGTCGTAGATGGCCTTCGCCTTTTCCGCCGGGTTGGCGCACCCCTCGGTCAGCCGGGCCGCCAGCGCCCGCAGGTAGGGGGTAAAGACGATGTGGGGCGGCTGCTCCTCCAGGTCAAAGTCCGGCTGCGCCAGCTCCAGAGAGAGGGACATGGGAGCCGTGTACTCCGCCCGGAAGAGGTAACGGTAGGTGACGGAGAACTCCCCCACGCCGTTTGTTTTCCACCACATGGTGCGCTGTGGTGCATACTCCGGCGCGGCCACCCCGCCGGGGGTGCAGTCCAGCAGCTCAATATTGCTCTGCTGGGGGCAGGCCGCCGGGAGGGGCAGCCACGCCTGCACCTCCTGGCCCGCAACAGGCACCAGCGCCCGGATATCCGCCTTCAGGGTAATGCGGGCGGTGAGGGAGCCTTCCCGCTCCATCCGGGCCAGCACGGCATCCCGCTCCGCGTTGTCCACCGCCTCGTGGACAAGCCCCGGTGCCTCCTTCGGGTAGATGCGCAGGGACTCCAGGAACTCCCGGTGTACCCGCAGCTCCCCGTCCACCATCCGCCAGTCGATGCGCCCGCCGTCCAGCAGGGCGTCGAACTGCGCCTCGGTAAAGCCGGGCCACTCCGCCCGTACCAGGGCCACCGCCTCGGGGCGGGTGTAGGGGTAGTCGTAGGGCAGGCGGGTCAGCCGCAGCCGCTCCGCCTCCAGCCGGGGGGCCAGCAGGGGCTGGACGCCGGAGGAGAGCCGGGCGTCGATCAGCCGGAGCGCCCCCGCCAGATCCCCCATATCCCTGCGGCGGGCGATGTCGGCGGGCAGGGCGTCGTTCAGGTGGAGAAAGGCCTCATTCTGGTTGTGCATAAATATCCCCCTTTGCGTTTCCTGTCCCCAGCATAGCACAAACCGGCGGGCAAAACAACCGGGCCGGGACAGCAGCCTGTCGAAAAGTCTTTTCGACAGGCTGCTGAACTTTTTGAACCTTCAAAAAGGTTCAAAAAGTTGTTTGATCCAACGCGAAAGGGAACCCTGACGGTTCCCTTTCACACTATCCTTCCCTCCGAATTCTTTAATAGGAGGATTTATCGATAGCCTCCTGGGCCGGGACAGCAACGCTGTCCCGGCCCAGCCTATGTGGAGGTTATTCGGCGGTAAAGAGGGCCTCGGCCCGCACCAGCAAGGCGGCCAGCTCGGCCCGGGTGGCAGTGCCCTGGGGGTTCAGGGTGCCCGCGCCGGTGCCGGTGAGCAGCCCGGCGTCCACCGCCCAGGCCACGGCGTCCTGTGCGAAGGCGGACACGGCGGAGGCGTCGGGGTAGCCGGACAGGTCGGCGGCCGCGCTCACGTCCAGGCCCTGGGCCTCGGCGTAGTTGCACAACAGGGTGACGGCCTGCTCCCGGGTCAGGGCGCTGTCGGGGGCGAAGCCGGTGCTGCTGGCGCCGGAGGTGATTCCGGCCTCATAGGCCCAATCCACGGCAGCGGCGCAGTAGGAGCCGGCGGCCACGTCGGCAAAGCCGGCAGAGGCGGAGGCGGCGGGCTCGCCCGCCATGCGGTGGAGGACGGTGACCAGCATGCCCCGGGTGGTAGTCACGTCAGGGCCGAAGGCCTTGGAGGTGACGCCGTTCATCAGGCCCTGCCCGGTGACGGCGGCCACGGCCTCGGCGTACCAGGCGTTGGGGGCCACGTCGGAGTAGCCGGTGTCGTTCAGCACGGCGGCCCAGGCGGCGTTGGAGATGAAGTTGTACTCATCCCGCTGGTTGGTCTTGTTGGTCAGGGTGTTGGCGAAGAGCACCACGTCCAGTTGGGCGTTGTCCGCGCCCGCGCCCTGGTAGGAGATGGCCTGGATGGAGTCGTCCAGGAAGTCGTCGAAGTGCTCGCCGTCGGCGGGGAGGAAGCCCTCCAGCAGCTCCTTGGAGCCGTCCAGCTGCACCAGCACCTGGGCGCCGGCGGGGATGGCGGCGAAGTAGCCGGCGCCGTAGCCGTAGAGGAGGTCGTCGCCCTCGGCCACATAGCTGGCGGTGATCAGGCTGTCGGTGGGGTAGGTGACGTAGGCCAGGGCGTCCATGGCGTTGGGGCTGACGGTCTCCCGCACCAGCGCGCCCTCGTCAAAGAGGGAGACGGCGGACTTCATGGCCTTGGAGCCGTAGCCGATGTAGGGGGTGCCGCTCTTGACGGCGGCCAGGGCCTGCTCGTCCAGGGCGGCCGCGCCGATGATCAGGTCGGCCTGGGAGGCGTCGTCGGTGACGGTGAAGCCCAGGGTGCGCATGGCCTGCCGGTCGTAGTTGTACTCGTAGGAACCGCTGACCAGGGTGGTCTTGACGAAGCCCTTGTCGTTGTCGGCGGGCTTGCCGGAAATGTAGACCACGGGGGCCTTGGGAATGGCCAGGGCCGCGGGGGCGTCGGTCACGCCCACGCCGGAGAGCAGGTAGTCGCCCGCCACGCTCTGCCAGTCGGCGTAGGACACCAGGAAGCTGCCCTCGTACTGGCCCTCGGTGATGAGGGAGACGGACTTGCCGGCCTTCAGCAGGGCGTTGACGGCGGCGGTGGAGTCCTCGGAGGCGTTCATGAGCACCACCTGGGCGTCCTTCACGCCGGAGAAGGAGGAGGTCAGGGAGGCCACGTAATCCAGGGTCTCCTCGTAGTCCAGGACGTCGCCGCAGGCGGCGGAGATGGTCTTATAGGCGGCGGGCTCGGCGCACACCACCATGTCGAAGCCCCGCACCTTGTCGAAGGCGGTGATGCCCTCGGAGTAGAGGACGGGCCAGCCGGTAATCACGGTGCCGTCGTACAGCACGCCGTTGGCCACGCTCCGCTTGGCCTGGTACATGGATACGATCAGGGTGCCGGCGGGGTACTCCACGCCGTTGTAGGTGAAGCTCTGGTCGGTGAGGCTGACCTGGACGCCGTTGCGGGTCAGGTACTCCATCATCTCGGCGGCGGCCTGGAGGTTGGACTGGTGGGCGCCGTTCATGGGGATGATGTAGCACTCGGGGTAGAAGTTGCCGTTCTGGCCCTCCCCGTCGTACTCAGGCCGGAAGAGGTCAGCCTCCGCGCCCTCCACGTCGTACTGGTCGCAGAACCACTGGCCCACCAGCTCGTAGGCGTCGGAGTTGGCGTTGGTCACGCCCCGCTCGAAGATCTTGGTCTGGTTGGTCAGGTAGCCGTCCTTGTGCTCGGCGATGTAGACGGACTGGCCCAACTGGCCGTAGGCGACGCCCTGCACCATGTAGTCGTCATAGGCGGGCACCTCCACGGTGTAGGAGACGGTGCCGTGGAGCATGGCGTACTGGGGGGTGTAGCTGGTGGACATGTCGTCCCAGGGGTCGAGCCACTGGGTCTGGTCGTCCCCGTCGGCAGTCTTCGCACCGGTGTAGGTCAGGTAGTCCCGCTGGGGGATGACGTAGCTGTTGTGGCCGCCGTTGTTGGCCACCGCGGCGATGCCCAGGGCCTCGCCGCCGCCCATCAGGTGCTCGGCCAGCAGATCGTACTCAAAGTTGGGCTCGTGGGGGGGATCGCAGGGCTCGCACTGGAAGGCCTGCACCCGGCCGTGGAACTCGGTGAGGCTGACAGGGTTCCACTCGGCGATCAGCTTGGCCATGTTCTGGGTCTCGGCCTGGGTCTGGAAGGAGTTGTCCCGGTTGAGGTCAAAGCCGCCGGAGGAGGTGCGGGTCAGGTAGGTCCGGCCCTCCACGTTCTCCTCGGGAACGATGATAAAGAATACGTCGGAGAGCAGCTCGTCCACGTCCACCGTCACAGTGTCAATGGTATAGTATTTCTCCAGCTCCACCTGGGTGGAGATGGAGGCGGTGGTGCCGTCGGCGTTCTCGCCTTTGATGTAGCCCAGGTAGGTGGCGTCATCGGCCACCAGGTCGGGGACGGCCACGGAGCCCTCCTCACCCGCAGGGCCCATCTGCTCGGCCAGCTCGGCCTTACCGGCGGCGGTGAAGCCGGTGAGCTTGTCGTAGTCGATGGTGCCGCTCTCAGAGGCCGCGGTCTCCACCAGCATCCAGGCAAAGGCCAGGATGCCGTCGCTGGCGGCCACCTCATTGGCGTGAATATTGGAGTACATGACGGGCACCTGGTAGTCGCCCAAGGCGCCGCTCTCCAGCTTCTTCAGCAGAGCGGTGGGGTCGCTCTCCGCCTCCGCCTTGATCTCCTGCCACTTATCCACCGCGGCCTTGTCCTTGGCCACAATCAGATAAGGCATATCCAGGCTTTCCAGGCCGTTGTCGCCCTGGCTCTGGCCCATGGAGAACTGCTCCACGTAGAGGTCGGTGTGGCCGGCGGCGTAGTCCACCAGCGCGTCCAGCTCGTCATAGATCTCCGACATGGTGTGGAAGTTGTCGTAGGGTGCCACCTTCAGATCCACAGAGCCCAGGGTCTTGCCGTCCAGCCCGGCGGACAGCGTGAAGCAACCGCACACATCCATATAGGAGCCGCCGTTGCTGTGGGGCACGCTGAGATCGTCACCGAAGTAGCACTGGTTGGCGAAGGTGACGGTCAGGTACACCTGGCCGTCCACCGTCTCGGCGGCGGTGGCCACGTCGGTAAAGAAGGGGGTCTCGCCGTCCTGGCACAGCCAGTCGCTCAGGGGACCGCCCTCGGTCTGGTTGGGAAACTGGGTATCGTCCAAGTAATCCGGCGCGTCCGCATCGGGCGTCAGGGTCCAGGTCACAGAGGAGGCGGCCTCCTTGGCCTCGGCCTCGGTCATGTCCACCGGGATGCTGGCCTGGAAGGTCCGCTCGGCGGACAGGGAGATGCCGTTGCTCCCGCCGTCACCGCTGGTGTTCTCAAACACAGCGGCGGGGGCCGCTGCGCTGTCTGCGGCCGCAGACGGGATGACGCACAGGGACAGGAGCAGCGCCGATGCCGTCAGCATGGACAGCGCGTTGCCGAGTGTTTTGTGCTTCTTCATGCTCTTCACCTTACTCTTTCCTCTTACAGTGTATAATATTCGTATGTTTTCGAATATTTATGTATAAAAGATACCACTGCAAGCCCCATTTGTCAAGCATAAATATGCATAACCAGGCGGCTTTCTTCTCCCTTTTCCTTTGGATAAACCGCTGTTTTACGGTCCAATCTCATATTCTTTCCAACACAGGCCTATTTTTCTGCAATTTTATACACAGCGTCTTTTTCCCTGTCTGTGCCGGCACGCAGGAATAAAAAATGCGCGGGAGCTGATACAGCTCCCGCGCACGGCGCTCCGGCGGCCCATCCGGTTACCCGGGCATGGGCACCTCAAATTCCGGCTGGCCCATGTAGCCGGGGGCAATCTCATACTTCTCAAAAATCAATACCGGATTGCCCGCCTCATTGATATAAAAGCGCTGGTCATCGGCGATGGAGGTGAAGCCCTCCACCCCCTCCTCCCCGTGGAAGTAGATGTTGTCGGGGCTCTCCGCCTCCTGGGCGGCGATGCCCGCCCGCACGGCCTCGTTGGCCAGTTCCTTATAGTCCGGCCCCAGCATATCCCGGAGGGTGAGCTCCCGCCCGGCCTGGAGGTCAATGTTATAGGTATAAAGCTCGGTGTATGCATTGGCCCGGGTTTCCGTCTCGGTGAGCACAAAAGACAGATAATGGTCGTTCTGACACTTGATCTCGTAGTCAACATCGATCATGACGGGGATGAAGTCCTCCTCCGCACCGCCGGTGGCCACATAGGCGTCGCGGATGGCCCGCGCCCGGTCCTCGGCCTCCTGAAGCACCTGGTCGATGCGGGTCTGAATGGCCAGGTTAATACGCTGCTCCAGGTCGGTGTCCCCGGGCAGCTCCAGGGCGGGCAGGCGCACGTCGATAAGGCGCTCCCGCTCGTCGATGTGGTACTCCGTGACGGTGACCACCCGGGCCAGACCGCCCAGCACCGGCACGTCGGACACCGCCCGGGCGAAGGCCGGACTGGCGTTGACCAGCAGCACAAAGCAGGCGCAGCCCGCCAGCACCCCGCTCACGCTCCGGCGAAGCGCCCGGCGGCCCCGCAGCCGCCGCTGGCCCGCCCGCAAGGCAGAGGCTACGGCAAATTCCAGCTCCTCCGGCACCGGCGTGCTCTCATGGCGCACCCTGGCCCGTTCCCACATATCCGGCATATCAGCACTCCTCCTCTGTCAGCTCCCGCAGACGGCGCAGGCTCTTATAGAGCCTGGATTTCACGGTGTTCAAGTTGGTGTTGGTCACCCGCGCAATCTCCTCCAGCTTCATGTCCTCGAAAAAGCGCAGTCGCACCACGGTCTGCTCCTTCCAGTCCAGGCGCTCGATGGCGTCATAGAGATCCAGCCTCTCCCCGGGGTCCCGGGCGGGCGCCGGGGTCTCCAGCAGGGTGTCCTCCAGGGGTACCAGCCGTTTGGCGCGGCGGTGGTGATTCATACTCTCGTTGAGCAGGATGCGGTAAAACCAGGCTTTGAGATACTCCGGCCTGCGCAATGTATCCGACTTGGCCAGAGCCTTGACAATGCTCTCCTGCACCACGTCCAGCGCCGCATCCCGGTTTTTGACATAGCTGTACGCCAGGCGGTAAAATTCCTCCTGGTGAGCCACAATATAGTCGCTCAACTGCTGGCGGACAGTCTGTTCCAAGGTCCGGGCGCTCCTTCCTGCTTCTGTTGCTTAGACGCGGCACCAGCCCAAAAAGTTTGAAAAAAAGTGCCGGTACCCGGCACTTTTTTGGGGGGAACGCAGGTTACTCCAGCCCGTCCAGGGCGGCCCGGGCTTTTTCAGCATCGGCGGCCACGGCCAGCAGGACGGAGTTGCCTCGCTGCTCCACAATGGCGCTGTCCAGCTTGGAGACCTCGTCGGGCTGGTAGCTCTCCAGCACAGCCTTCTGGTCGGCTACCCTGGCCTCCAGCCCATTCAGGGCGGCCGCTGCCGCGTCCTCATCGGTGAGCACCAGCACTGCAATCTCCTCCGCCCCGGCGGACAGGGAGGTGTAGACGGCGCTGCCGGTGATGGTGTCAGCATCAATTCCGTACAGGGCGGCGGCGGTGTCCTGGTCTACGGTGTCCAAGGCATCGCTGAACGCGCCGGAGTCGAGCAGGGCCTGGGCGGCCGTCTCCGGGTCATAGGGGGTCTGGCCCACCGCCCCGCCGCCTCCGCAGGCGGTGAGGGCCAGGCACAGCAGGGCCGCCGGCATCAGGCGGATCAACAGGGATTTCATGTTTCATTCGCTCCTTCCGCGGCGGTCTGGCCCGCCGCATAGCAGTCCGCATCCACGGTGTGCTCCATCAGGTAGGCCAGCCACTTCTGGTACCATGCCTTGGTAAAGTGTACCCCATCCACGGTGGCGTCGGCGGGGAGAATACCGTTTTCGTCGGTGAGGGCGTCTGCCACGTCCAGGAGCACTACCTGGTACTCCTCAGCCAACTGGGGAAAAATGGCGTTGTAGGCGGCCACCCGGTCGTTATTCACATAGTAAGGCTGCTTGTTGGCGGCGCACTTCTCCGCGTTCACCGGCACCAGATTTTCCAGATAGACCACCGCGCCGGGCTGACTGGCCTTAACCTGCTTCAGGAAATCACCAAAGGTCTGGTGGAACGCCTCATCATTAAAATATCCCAGTTCATTGATGCCCAGGGATATGTAGATTTTGGCGTATTGGGGCCCCTTCTCCAGGGCCTGCTCCACCGTGTACTTGCCGCCGTCCAGCTCCACCACGGCGCGGTCGTCCATCTCGAACACGGTCAGTCCCTTGTAGCAGTAAAAGTCCGCCCCCTTAATGCCGCTGTAGAGGCGCAGGCCGTCGGTGCGGGAGTCGCCTATAAACAGTGCATCGGCAAAGTAATCCATCTCCACCGCCTCGGCGGCAGGGGCGGGCTGGGTGAAATCAAAGGCCGCAGGGGTCGGCTCCGGCGTGGGTGTGGGCTCCGGCGTGGGCTCCGGCGTGGGTGCGGCTGTCGGGGTGGGAGTGGCCGCCGCAGGCGGGCTCGCTGCGGCGGTGGGCTCCTCTGGGGCACGGCCCAGAGATGGGATCAGGATCAGGCCGAGGCACACCGCCGCGGCCGCCGCCAGCAGAGGCAGCGGATTGTGCCTGCGCGGCCTGTTTTGCGCCCGTTTGGGCTGATATTGGGATGGCAACTGGGACACCTCGATTAAATATTGTTTTTTTCTTCTTTGAGAATCAGCGCTTGGAGCGCCGCGTATCCGTCCACCTCCCAGGTGGGGACGATGGCGGGGTCGCCGGGCAGCCGGCCCGGATTGTACCAAGCCGTGTCCAGCCCGGCCTGGATGCCCCCCTGGATATCGGCCAGGAGGTTGTCCCCCACCATCAGCACCCGGCGGGGGTCTGGATTCCCCAGTGTACGGAGCACCGGGGCAAAAAAGGCGGAGTCTGGCTTGCTGGCCCCCAGCTCCTCCGAAATAAACAGCCAGGGGATGAGGCCGTTCAGGGGGGATGCCTCGAAGCGGCGGCGCTGGGCGCGGGCCACGCCGTTGGTGACAATGGCCAGGGTGCAGCGGGGGGCCAGGGCGCGGCACAGCGCCTGAGCCCCCGGCAGGAGGTAGGAGCCCTCCCCCAGGTGGTCCAGGTAGGCCCGGTTGAGGGCCGCGGCATCTCCCGTCCGGCCCAGGGCCCGCAGCAGGGCGGCAAACCGCTCTACCACCAGCCACTCCCGGCGCACCTCACCCCGGTCCAGCCGGTTCCAGAGCGCCCGGTTGATGGATAAGTAGCGCGCCTCGGTCTCCCCGTCGGCGGGCAGTCCCGCCTCCTCCAGCGTCTGGCGGAGGGCCTCACGCTCGGCCCGGTCAAAGTCAAACAGAGTATGATCCGCGTCAAACAGGACAACCTCATAGCGGGGCATGGTATCTCTCCTCTCTCAGCCCCGGCGGCGGGACTGGTAGGTGGTGAACAGGCGGACTACGGAGGCCACCAGCAGCACGCCCACCGCCAGCGCGCCCGCCAGGCCCAGTGTATGCATCAGTGTGTCCAGAAACAGCTCGGTGTCGCCGTTCAGGGCGTGTTCCATGGTGTAGTAGATGCCGCCGCCTGGCACCAGGGGAAAGAGGGCCACCAGCAGGTAGCTGGTCACCGGGCACTTGCGCAGCCGGGCCATCACCTCCGACCAGGCCGAGATGACCAGGGCGGCAAAAAAGGACTGGATAATATCGTTGCCCACCAGCGGCCCGGTGAGCAGGTAGCACAGCCAGCCCAGGGCCCCGCCGCCGGCGCAGATGAGCATGCCGGCGCCGTGGATGTTGAACAGCATGGAAAAGCCGATGCAGGCCAGGAAGGCGTAGACACAGGGCAGGAGATAAAGAAGGGCCTCTCTCATAGCGCGCCTCCCGTCACCATCCGGGTCAGGCCCAGGGCCAGGGCGGTGCCCAGAGCGATGGCCGCGCCGATGAGCAGCGCCTCCGCCGCCTTGCTGATGCCCGCCACCATATCGCCGGCCATGATGTCCCGCATGGCGTTGGTCATGGCGATGCCGGGCACCAGGGCCATCAGCGCGCCGATGATGATGAGGTCCTGGTTCTGCCCCACCCCAAGCCGGGTGAGCGCCACGGCCGCCAGGGCGGAGGCCGCGCCGCCGGCGATGGTACGGAAGAACAGGTTGGCGCCCAGCCGGGTCATCAGCGCCATACAAAGGCCGATGACCATGCCGCACAGCCCTCCGCACAGCCCGTCGGCCGGGGTTCCGCCGTAGAACAGGGAGAACATGCCGCAGCCCAGGAAGTGGGCAGCCAGTTGGGTGGGCAGGGAGTAGACCCGGTGGGTGCGGGTAATGGCCTCCATCTGCTCCAGCGCCTCTTCAAAGGCGGGGGTCTCCCGGCACAGGCGGCGGCACAGGCCGTTGTACTTCTCCAGCAGGTAGATGTCGGTGCCGTGGGTTGGCATCCGGCGGATCTGGGTCACGGGCCGGCCGTCGGGGGAGGTCAGGCTGACCATCAGGCAGTTGGGAATGGCAAAGACCTCTCCCCGTGGGGCGCCGTAGGCCTGAAGAAGCCGCTGAATGGACTCCTCCACCCGGTAGATCTCCGCACCGCTCTTCATGAGCCGGTAGCCCATCTCACTGACCATGTCCAGCAGCTTGTTGTAGTCGAGCTCCAATGTGGGATACACCCGCCTTTTCAGGTTTGAAATAAATGGGTCAGCGGCATCACGCAGATGCCGCACAGCGTGGCCCACAGGGCCGGCCGGTCGTGGCCGTACTGCCGGGAGGAGGGGATGAGCTCTTCCACCGCGATATAGACCATGATCCCGGCCACCGCGCCGAACAGCACCCCCAGCAGCAGCCCGTTGAGAAAGGGACGCAGCAGCGCAAAGGCCAGCACCGCCCCCACCGGCTCCGTCAGGCCGGAGAGCAGGGTGCAGCGGAAGGCCCGCCGCCGGCTTCCGGTGGCGTACCACACGGGCATGGCCACCGAAATACCCTCCGGGATGTTGTGCAGGGCGATGGCCAGGGTGATGCTCACCCCCAGGGTCAGATCCTCATACCCCGCCAGAAAGGTGGCCACGCCCTCCGGGAAGTTGTGCAGGGCCATGGCCAGCGCCGACACAAAGCCCACCCGGAACAGGTTTTTGTGGGGGGCCTCGCCGGTGTCGGCGTCAAAGGCGTCGTGGGGAACCAGGTGGTCCAGGGCGGCGGCGCAGCCGATGCCCGCGGCCAGGGACAGCACCGCCGCCAGCGCCCCCGGGCGGCCGCCCAGGGATGCAGTCAGGTGCTCCCGCGCCGTGGGGAACAGGTCGGTGAAGGACACCGCCAGCATCACACCCCCGGCAAAGCCGAGGGAGACCGCCAGCAGCTTTTCACTCCTTCTCCGGGCGGCAAAGACCACCAGCGCCCCCAGCAGGGTGGACAGCCCGGCGGCCAGGGACAGCAACAGCGCGCGGACAGCGGCGGATTCCAGCATAGCAGCATACCCCGATTCCTTGTGTGGTACAGCTACTATTCCACACAGGCCGGGATTTAGCCGCGCCAAGTTCCTCCGGCGGCCGGTTCAGCCGTTTCCGGCGGAGCACTTGGCCGCGTCGATGGCCAGTACGATCATCAGGCACAGCAGGGCGTCCTCCGGCCGGGCGATGTCCAGCACATAGGTGTCGGTCCAGTGGAGCAGCTCCTTGGACGCGGCCATCACTGTGCGCCCCGCCGGGTCGGTGACGGCGTAGTCCCACTCCAGAAAGCTGCCCTCCACCTCCCAGCCGTTGCAGTCCAGTGTAAACCGGGGGTGAAACAGGGCAAATTCCTTGCGGATGCACCCCAGGTATTCCTCCCCCGCATAGAGGGCGAACCGGGGCAGGAGGGTCAGCACTTCTTCCTTTACCGTCCCCAGGTGGTCTCCGGCCGGGCCGTAGATCTCCAGCCGGTGTCCCCAGGACAGCTTGCCCTCCACGGTATAGGCGGTGCGCCCCTCCTCGTCATAGATGTCGTAGCTGTCAAACCAGGAGAGAAACCGCTGCTTGAACAACAGGCGCATTTGGGCCTCCTTTCCGTGCCAACGTACAGACGCGGGCAACCTGCAAAAAGTTGCGGATCGCCCGACAAAATTCGGGCGGAATGTTCTTCACGTAATCCTAACACGAAATAAGCGGCCTGTCCAGAAGGGGATGCGCATCCGCCCCAAAACGCGCAAACGGGCCGCGCCATGGGCGCGGCCCTCAGCCTGCCGAAGCCCTCTTTTCGACAGGCTGAAAGACTGTTTAAATCTTTAAAACCGTTTCTAAAAGTCGTTTGATCCGGCATGAAAGGGAACCCTGACGGTTCATCCCCGCGCCAAGCGCCGGCGCAAAGCGGCGGCGGCGCTCCGAACCGCCCTGCGGGGCAGTCTCCGCTCCGGGGCGGTCAGGCCAGCCCGAAGCGGGAGGCGTCCTCCCACTCCGTCAGGCCGAGGCGCTGCCGCGCCTTGGCCTGCTCCAGCGTCAGCCTGACAGGGTCCTCCTGCAAATAGTCCAGCAGCTCCTGAATGCCCTCCCTGGTAAGGTTGCTCACCTCGAAAATCCGCTCACAGCCGGAGTTGACCATCCAGTTGCGCACCATGGGCACGTTGGCGTAGGGGGAGTCAATCTTCGTGATGATGCCGATGAGCGGCCGGTTGGTGAAGCACTGGCAGTTGGCTTCAAAAACGCTGAAGGGCTCGTCAGCCGCCATCAGCAGGGCCAGCACGTCCGCCTCAAAGGAGAAGCAGGCCAGCCCCAGCCCGCACCGCTTGGTCTCCGAATACTCCCCCGGCGAGTCAATGATGTCCGTCCCCGTGTTGGTGTACTGGGTCTTGTGGTAGTGCAGCTCCTCGCCCGATAAAATCTGGGTCAGGGAGGTCTTGCCCGCCTCGCTCCGGCCCATCAGAAATAACTTCTTCATCTCTCTTTGTCACCGCTCCGTAAGTTCACAGACGGTGAAGCCCAGCTCCGTCCGGAAAAATTCCACCACATGCTCCAGGGCGCTCTTGACCTCCGCCCGGCTGCCCAAAAGGATCACCGCGCCGCTGAACCGGTCCAGAAAGCCCAGCTCCACGTTTCCGCTCTTCATGGCCACGTCGGCGGCCACCACCGTGGCCTCCCACGGGGTCAGGTGCAGCAGGCCGATGGACTGGCCGGTGTGATCCTCCCCCAGATGGGTGCCGATGTGCAGCCCCAGGTTCTCATAGACCCGCCGGTCCGTCACGCCGATGAGCTGGGCCAGAGAGAGCTCCTTGCCCACCACCCGGACCCGGACCGTACGCAGCTCCCTGCCCTTGAGTTCCTCATACCGCCGGGAGAATACCGCCTCCAGGAACTCCTCCCGTGTCATACGCTTCCCCATCGCCGCGCCTCTTACCGCTTGGTGATCCTGCACACCACATACCCCAGCTCATCGCGGAAGTAGTTTACAATCTCCGTCAGGGCAGAGGTGACGTCCGCCAGCTCGCCCGTGATGATGACCGTGCCGGTAAAGCGGTCGGCAAAGCCCAGGTATACGTCGCCGCTCTTCACTGCGATGTCGGCGGCGATCACCGCCGACTCCGGCGGTGTCATGTTCATGATGCCGATGGCGGCGGCGCCGTAGTCGATGGCCGGGTTCAGGCCCAGCTTCTGATAGATGATGGGGGCCGGCCCGCCGATGACGTGGGCAAAGGTGATCTCCTTGCCCGCCACCGTCTCCTGCACAATCCGAATTTTATCATTGGTATCGCTCATATGCGCTCCGCCCCCTGTATCCTTCTCTCCCAACGGGGCCATGCCCCGGTACGTATTTTTTATTATACTATTTTCTCCGCGGGAATGTCAATGCGCAGGGCGCTCTTGACAGGATGCGCCTGGCGGAGTAATATACTTATCAATAATATATATTATAGATAAGTATATGGAGGACGATTTTGTGAAACCGGATTGGGTTCAAATGTCAGAGTATATGCAGCAGCTGCGGCAGTTGGCCCGGCGGGCCGCCGTCCACCAGCGCCTGCCCCTGACCGGGTCGGAGCTGGAGCTGCTTGCCCGCCTGTGGATGGCGGAGGAGCCGGTGACCCCCCTGGGCCTGAGCCGGAGCATGGGCTTACAGCAGGTGAACGTCAGCCGCCTCATCCGGGGCCTGCGGGCGCGGGCGCTGGTGGCGGCCGCCCCCTCCCCCACCGACCGGCGCAGCTATACCCTGTCTCTCACCCAGGCGGGACGGCAGGCCCTCCAGGACGGGTGCAGGGCGTATCTCTCCCCCCTCTACCGGATGCGGGAGGGGCTGGGGGAGGCGGAGTTCACCCGGCTGATGGAGGAGATCACCCAGGCCAACCGCCGCCTGGACGCCGCGGCCGTGAAAGGGGGTGGGGAGCCGTGTCCTTCTATGGACTGATGCAGTTGGGGGTGCCCCAGCTCAAGGGCCTGCTCCGCCAGGCCGCCGGGGCCGAGCGCAGGCGGCTTCTCCTGGCCCTGCTGGCCCGGGACGCCGCCTGTGTGGGGTTTGCGGTGGTGTTTATCTCCGCCCTCACCGCCCTGTTCGGTGGGGCCAACAGCCCCGCGGCGGTGGTCATTTTCTGTCTGCTGCTCAGCTGCCGCTTTGTCCATTACAACTACCGCATGGCCGACACCCTGCGGAACATGGCGGCCGCCTTCGCCCTGCTCACGCTCGGGCCCGCCCTGGCCCCTCTGGGCGGGCCCCTGCTCCACCTGCTTCTCAACCTGTTCTGTATCGGAGTGCTGCTGCTCATCACCGCCGACCAGCCCGAGCTGGGCAACGCCTCCCTCTACCTGTTCAGCTATCTTTTCCTGTATGGAAATCCGGTCAGCGGGCGCTCGCTCGCCCTGCGGGGGCTGGAGATGCTGCTGGGCTTCGCCCTGTGCGCCGCGGTGCTCTACCATAACCACCGGGGCAGGACACCGGAGCGCCCCTTCCGGGCGGTACTCCGCGCCTTTTCCCTCGCCGATGAAAAGTGCCGCTGGCAGCTCCGGGTGGCCGTGGGCATCAGCCTGGCGGTGCTCACTGGGGAGCTGCTGGGCCTGCCCCGCATCATGTGGGTGGGCTTCTCGTGCAGCTCCATTCTCACCGCCTACGGGTCCCACCCCGTCCGGCGGGCGGCAGGCCGGGTGGGCGGCGTGCTGGGCGGCTCCCTGCTGTTCTGCCTGCTCTATCAGCTCTGCCCGCCCGCCCTCCACGGCGGCCTGGGCATCCTGTCGGGGCTCTGCCTGGGCCTGTGCGCCAGCTACGGCTTCTGCACCGTGTTCAACTGTCTGGGCGCCCTGCTCACCGCCAGCGCCCTCTTCGGTCCCGGCCCCGCGGCCGCCATCCGGGTGTGCAACAACGTGCTGGGCAGTCTGTTTGGTCTTTTCTTTGCACTGGTATGGCCCTGGCTTCTGGACGCGCTGTCCCGCCGCCGGACGGCGGCGGCCCGGGAGAGCTAGCCCGCCAGGAATGCCACGTTGTCCCGGATGCGCCCATCCTCCGGAGCCAGGGCCAGGGCCTGCCGGGCGGCCTCCAGGGCCTCGGCCCGCCGCCCGGTGTGGTACAGCCCCAGAGAGAGCAGATCCCAGGGCAGGCTCCCCCACGCCTCTGCCTCGCAGATATAGGTCTGAGGGCGGTCGGTAATTGCCAGGGCCTGACGGCACAGATACACCACCCCGTCCCACTCCGCCTCCTCATAGAGCAGGCGCGCCAGCTCCAGGTAGGGCTCCCGCAGGTGAGGGGCCTCCCCGATGGCCCGCCACAGCCACCGCCGGGCCTGCTCCGACCGGCCCTTCTGCCGCCACGCCCGGGCGAGAAACCGCATGGAGGCGCACCGCTCATCCGCCCAGACGGCGGTGGGCAGGGACAGGTGGCGCTCCAGCGTGCGGATACAGTCGTCCCACCGGCCGTAGAACAGGTACTCCCGGCCCAGGTAATGGGTGTTGCGGTCGTCCTCCGGGGCCTCCGCCACCGATAGCTCCAGCAGGGGCAGGTACTGCCCCCGGGATTTGGCGGGGTCGGCGTGGTGGTCCAACTGCACCCCCTCCGCCGTGCACTTCCGCCCCGGTCCCCAGCCCTCCTGCCGCTCCAACACCTCGTGAACCGGGCGGGTCCAGCGGTATCCCCGGCGGGCGTGGATCTTCTCAATCCAGAACACGGTGCCCTCGGAGCCGTCGGCGTTGAAGTTCCAGGTATAGCGGTAGACCGCCTGGGTGGTCCCGTCCGTCCAGGCCGCCTCCAGCGCCGCCCGCCAGCCCGGGTGAAACACCTCATCCAGATCGGTACACACACAGATGTCCGCGTCCTCCGGTACCAGCTCCAAAGAGCGGTTGCGGGCCGTGTCAAACCGCCAGGGCTCCACCCTCTCTTCCACAACCACCGCCCCCAGGGCACGCAGGCGCTCCGCGGTCCCGTCGGTGGAGCCGGTGTCCAGCACATACACCCCGTCTGCCTCCGCCATGGAGGCCATCCAGCGCTCTGCATAGATCGGAAGAGCGTCGTGTAGGGAAA
>NZ_JH417717.1 GCF_000239295.1 Flavonifractor plautii ATCC 29863 | reverse complement strand
TTCTTATAATAGGCGGCGCTTTTCCATGTTCACAAAGTCTGCATCCAGAACACAGGCCAGGAAAAAAATTTGAATTTTCAGGATAACAATTTTAAGCAATGGCCGACAAATAGTCGAATAGTGTAGCGAAATAGTAAACTATACTTTTTTAAGCGCTGTACTAAATGAAGATAGAACAAAGGAGCAGAGAGTGAACGTGAAAAAAGCAAAGCTTCGGAAAAAGTCCAAACGACTTGCGACGACCCTTGTCCTGTTTTCGATCGCCACATTGCTGATTCTTAACCTCGTTTCGGCTGTCTGTATAGGAACACTGACCAGCTCTGGGATGAATCAGAAGCAGGATGCCTTTTTGCAGCAGACGACCCTTAGCGGCAAAAGACAAGTCGAGCAATTTATTGAACAGTATATTGGCATAACCGAAACACTGGCGCAGAGCACCCAACTGCAGCATGCGGTCACCGGCACTGCTCAGGACAGGCCCATATCTGGTACGCCGGAATTTTCGGAGGCTCTGGTACTTCTGCATCGTACCATGGAGGAATACCCGGATATCCTGGGAGTTGGCTTTGGCAGTCTCACGGAGGATTATATTTATAATCAGGAGGGAACACGGCTGAATGTGCTCTTGAGTGAGCGGCCCTATTTCCAGAATGCGAAAGAGGGCACTTACGTAACCCAGCCCTATATTGACTCGGCGACCGATGAAATGTGTGTATCGGTTGCAACCCCGCTTTCTGACGGTACGGCGACAGCTGGGCTTCTAATACTGGATCTGAAGCTGACACAGGTTTCCGACTTTTTGAAGGGAATGGATTTTGGGGAGAGCGGACGCATTGTGCTGCTGTCGGAAAACAACACGATCCTGGGCCACGAGAACCACGATATGATCGGCAAAAATTTTTCCGAACTCGACATCCAGGGGGAACTTTTGGAGCAGTTGGAGGAGCCGACCAATGAAATCGTAAACTACAAGCTGGACGGGGAGCCCTGCGTGGGTATCGTGCAGGAGCTTTCGGGCGGAGGCTGGAAGGTGCTCTCCAGCATGTCCAAGGCGGAGTATAACGCCCAAACAACCAAAACCACAGTTTCTCTTGTCCTGCTGCTTCTAGGCAGTACCGCCATTGTTGCCATCCTTCTATGGATCATCATTGTAAAGCGGCTGCGCCCGATCTCCCAGCTCAACGATGCACTGCGGGAAATGAGCATGGGCAATCTGCACATCGCAGTCACCCACAATGGAGCGGATGAGGTCGGTGAAATGGCCGAGTCCATGCGGGAATGTATCCGGAATCTTTCCGGCTATGTCAATGAGATTGACCGGGTCATGGGCTGCCTTGCGCAGGGGGATTTGACCATCCAAACAGACGTGGCCTTCCAGGGCGATTTCATGCCCATTCAGCATTCCATTGAAGGCTTTATCCAAAAGCTGAGTGCGGTAATGAGTAGTATCCAACTGGCTTCGGAGCAGGTGTTCAGTGGTTCTGACCAGGTATCCAGTGGAGCACAGGCCCTCGCACAGGGGGCAACAGAGCAGGCGTCGTCCGTTGAGGAGCTGGCGGCGGCAGTTACGGAGATTTCCTCTACGGTCAAAGAGAACCATGCGATTGTGAAGGATGCGGCCAGCGGCGCACTTCAAGTCAACAGCGACATTGTTGAGAGCGGCAAGAGAATGCGGCAGAGCCTGGCCTTTATGACGGAAATCAGGGAGCGCTCCAACGAAATCAGCCATATTATCAAAACCATTGAGGATATCGCATTTCAGACCAATATACTGGCCCTGAATGCAGCTGTAGAGGCCGCCCGTGCTGGACAGGCCGGAAAAGGCTTTGCGGTGGTTGCGGACGAGGTGCGCAGCCTGGCTGGGAAAACCGCTGAGGCTTCCAACTCCACAACCTCGTTGATTGCGGCCTCTCTCGCAGCTGTTGAAAAGGGAACGGAAAGCATGGAAACGACATCGAAATTTATGGAAAGCGTGGTAGAAGAAGCACAAAAGATTACTGATGTGTTCCAAAATATAGCGAATGCGTCGGAGCGCCAATCGGTCTCAATTGAGCAGGTCACGCAGGGAATTGACCAAATTTCCAGCGTAGTGCAGACAAATTCCGCAACAGCAGAGCAGAGTGCCGCAGTAAGTGAAGAGATTTCTGGACAGGCACAGCTATTGAAAGACATGCTGAACCGCTTTACCTTGCCTGATACTGCTGACTCCGCAAAGTAACCAGAAATTCGTTGAGTGTGTACCATAGAACACATAGGGGCCCGATACGGTCTCACAGCCACTCCTCACGGAACTGACACCTTTTTCAGATACGGCCGTGAAATGACGCTTGGAAAACAGTTG
>NZ_JH417716.1 GCF_000239295.1 Flavonifractor plautii ATCC 29863 | reverse complement strand
GGCGTACCAGGCGTCGGCGGGCACGTCGGTGAAGTGGGCCGCGGTGGACACCTCACGGTCCAGCAGGAGGTTGTAGAACATCTGGGCCGCCTCCGCCCGGGTCATGTGGTCGTCGGGGCCGAAGAGGCCACCGCCGTAGCCGTTCAGGTACGCGAGGTGATCCTCGGTGTTCAGCCAGCCGGAGACGCCGGTGTCGTCCGGGTCGGCAAGCTGCTTTTCGGGCGCGAAGAGGGCCTCAATGGTGTGGGCCTTACGCACGCTCTCAAAGGTGTACTTGTCCACCGCGCCTACGCTCTCGCCGTCCACCAGCACGTCGGCGATCACATACCCCTCGTCCGGGGTGAGGGTGAAGGTCTTGTCGCTGCCCCGGCGTACCCGCACGGAGCCGGAGGGGCTGATGCTCCCGCCCTCCCCCGCGCTGGCCTTGATGGTGTACCGGGTGACGCCGCCGGAGCTGCCGCCGTTATAGCTCCACTGCGCATAGAGGACGGCATTCTGGCCGGTGAGCTGGAAGGCGTCGCCGGCGGCATAATCCTCGCCGCTGCCGTCCGCCTGGGTGTTCCACCCGGCAAAGCTGTAACCGGAGCGGGTGAAGGTGTTTTCCGCCACGGTGACGGTGCTCCACTTGTCGGCGCTCTGGTCGGCAGGGGCCGAGCCCTCGCCGCCGTTGGCGTTATAGGTCAGGGTGACGGTGCCCTCGTTGGCGTCGGGGACGTTGTTATTGTTGGTATCCTCACCGAAGGTCACGGAAATGGTGTGATCTTCCCGGACATCGGCGAAGGTGTAGGATTCCCACTTTTCCCAGGTGTCCATGCCGGGCAGCAGGTTGACCCCGTTGTTGACATAGGCCGTGCCGTCGATGGTGACCCGGTCCACGGCATAGCCGGTGCCCGGAGTAAAATCAAACTTCTGGATCTTCCCGGCCGGGACATAGACCTTGCCCTCCGGGGCGATGGAGCCGTTCTCACCCGCGGAGGAGGTGATGGAGGGATTCTGAGTGATGTCGGGCTTGCCGTCGTTGTGGGTGTCCCAGCCCCAGACGGCGTATACGGTGATACTGGAGTCGGTGAAGGTCACCTGCCCCACAACACCGGCGGGCATGGTGTCACCCTGCGAGAGAATGCGGTCAATCTGTGTCTTGGACCAGCCCACGAAACGGGCCGTTCCCTTGTCGCTGGTTGCAGTTCCGGTGAGGCTGAGGCCGCTTCCGTCGGCCAGGGCAACCGTATTGCCCTTGACATAAGTGCCGCTGTCGGTGGGCAGAACCCCCTGCAAGGTGCCGCTCTCCAGCTCGTTTTCGGCGTAGGTCAGCGTGTACTTGCCGGTCTCGTTCACGTCCGGCACGCCGTCGCCATTGGTATCCACGCCCCAGGCGGCGTAAACCGTCGTGTCGCCGTTGATGTCTACGGTGGCAACAGTGGTGGGCGCTGTATCGCTGGCGGTGTAGATCTTGTCTCCGGTGGTGTTCGCTGTCCACCCAATAAACAGCACATCCACGCCGTCCTGCTGGTCGTGAGTGGGGACGGGGGACTGCTTCAAGGTGTAGCCGGTCTGGGTGTCCAGCAGCTCCGTTCCGGGGCCGCCGCTGCCGCCGTTGGGATCATAGGTCAGGATATGGAGATTTTTGCTGCTGACCGTGATGGTGCCGGTGAAGTCTTCGTAGTTGGTGCTGGAAATTGTAATTGCTATGTCTGCAACCTTTGTTTCTTCATCAGACTCCACGGCGTTGACGGGCAGGCGCAGGACACCGGCATTTACCCTGACAGCGTCAGTGGTAAAGTATCCCTCTTTGGCTATTGTAATATTACCCAACTTATAGGAGATGTTTCCCAAGCCATCCAGTCCAGCAGTCAACTGGGAGAGGGAATAGGTATACGTCCTGGCTGCCCGGTTGGCGATGGTCAAGGCGCCGGGATTGGCAGAAATCTGATTCTGGCCGGGATCAGCTTTGGCAACGACCACCGGCTTACTTGCTTGGGCTGGACGCAGAACGTAGTGCATGGCCCGGTCGCCGGTCAGCTCGTAAGAAAGGGTGACCGACCGATTGCCGGCGTTTGCATTGCTCAGTGTTCCGGTGGCGGTCACATCCACATCATCGCTGCCTACAATGTCAGCTTGGGTCAGTTCGGCATCGACTGTAACCGACGCATGTCCATCATAGGGCCACGTATACGGACTGGAGTGACCGTTCAGCTTCACGGTGCTGTCATCCACGGAGATCGGCTTTTGAGCCACAGATACGGTGACGGTACCGCTGGCGGCGGCATAGCCATCGTCTCCGCCT
This sequence comes from Flavonifractor plautii ATCC 29863, assembly GCF_000239295.1. Classification (GTDB taxonomy): domain Bacteria; phylum Bacillota; class Clostridia; order Oscillospirales; family Oscillospiraceae; genus Flavonifractor; species Flavonifractor plautii. The sequence continues at coordinate 2,066 of NZ_JH417716.1, read as the reverse complement.
TTTTCCGCCACGCTGGCGGTAATGACAGCGGTTCCGCTGCCGGTGATGGTAACCTCACCATTCTGGGCTACCGTTACCACATCTTTATTGTTGCTAGTAAAGGTAACTAGACTATCAGGAGAAATAGGACTATCATCCTTTTGAAGTTCGACAGTTAGAGTGAAGTTTTCATCCCCATAGGTCTTGTTGATGGTACCATTTGTAACAACCTCATCTCCCTGCCGGATCACAACCGGATAAATGGGCAGATTGGTAATCGTGATGGTCAGTGTCCCGGACTTGGACTCTGGCGCAAAATTGGAATCACTGTGGCTGAAAACCCAATAGAGGGGTACCTCTTCGCCGGCGGATGTATTCTGAAGAGAGGTATCGGTCACCGCTTGCGAATGTTGCCCATCCATATACCAAGTCAGGTTCCCAGCCCTCAGGCCGGTCAGGTCATCTTGAATCGACGGGTCAATGGAAATGGTGGCAGGGGGCAGCTTGGACAGGAGCTGCGTTTCACCATGCGCCACTGTCCACTTCCCGTCGGACACGTTAATGCTATAAGCGGCCGGTTGAATGACAAAGGTCTTGGAGGCGCTGCCCGCCAGCAGGTCGCCGGCACCAGTGGAGGTAACAACGGCCTTGGCAGTCTCTCCGGCGTTTGTGGCATCTGTGTAAGTTACGGTATAGTCCGCCGGATTCCCATAGGTATGGGAATAGCCCCACAGATTTAATGTAACGCTTACCTCGGGCCTCTGCTCCGTGCCGTTGTAGGTCAGGTCCTCCGCGCCGGACAGGGCAATCAGCTTATCCTCCGGGGGCAGTTTGACGGTGCCGGTGCATTCCAGTGTACCGCTGCCATCTGTCTGGTCAAGACCTTCCCGCAGAATCAGGGTGCTTCCCTCGTCTACGGTGACGGTGCCGTTATTGGTCAGTTTGCCGTCCTGGCCGATTTCCAGAGTGGCGTAGGCGTAGTTTCGGTCATTCTGGACGACCCGCAGCTCGGTGCCGCTTTCCACCACAAGCGGATAGTCAATCACCGGCTCGCCCCAGACCTGGATATTGGCCTCTGTGTCATTCAGGTGAACCGTACCGTCCTCACCCACCGTCGCGCTCGTATTACTGCCCTCATAGCTGATAAAAATACCGTCCCAGTCAGCGAAGCCGGAGGGGTCCCCAATGCCGTCCGGGGCCACGATGACGGCGTTTCCGCCCGTGCCGGTGGTGAAGGCTCCGTTGTCGCTTGTACCGATAGCACGGTTGCCGCTGCCGATGCTGGTGGAGTCCGCACCGCCCTCGGCGTATACCACACCGCCGTTGATGGTGACGGTTCCGCTATAGTTTGCGTTCTCACCGGAGCCGATGCCCGCGCCGCCGGTACTGCCGCTTGACCCACCGATGGCCGTGACGTATCCGCCGTTGATGGTAACATTGCCGGTTACAGTCCCGCTGCCGACCTCGTAGCCGCCGCCGATGCCCGCGCCGCCTCCGGAGCCTCGGGCAATGATGGTACCACCGTTGATGGTGATATTGCCAAAATTACTGCTGGCGCCATATCCACCGCCGATTCCGGCCGCCCCCAAACCGATGGATGCCCCGCCGGCGGAGGCCTCGAGTAATCCGTTTCCTTCAAAGGTAACGGAGGAACCGGACTCCACCCAGATGGCAGGATGATTCCGGTAACCTCTAAGAGTGTTGTTGCCCTCCAATATAAAGGTGACATCTGCGTTACCAGTTATATCAATAGCAGATTTCTCAACGCCCGGTGAGTCAATAGTAAGATTACTAAGCGTAATTGTATGGGTTCCGCCATCAATGGTCTGATTCCTCCTGTTCCCACTCCAGGTCTCTTCGCTTTCACTAAAAGCTATAGAAGTTGAAGGAAGAATAGATAGTAAAATACATAAGGATAATAATGCGGCAAACCATCGTTTTTTTTGATGTCTCATGGTGTATCCTCCTTTTTGTAAATGTCTACCTTTTTAAACGAGGATACAACATTTTACGATAGGAAGATTTAGGAAATAAATTTGTAAAATATATTAATAGTGTAGGTTTGTCAAACATATTGGACGGTGAAC
>NZ_JH417715.1 GCF_000239295.1 Flavonifractor plautii ATCC 29863 | reverse complement strand
CCGCTGCAATGCAGCGGCGCCTTTTTGTCATGCCAGCAGATCGGGCCCGGGCAGATCCATCTCCCGCTTGCGGGCGGCGGAGTGGGCCAGCTTCTCCGCCAGGGCCGCCCGGTTTCCGGAGGCCAGCGCGTCCCGGTAGGACTGGAGGTTGTCCAGCAGCCGGTCCACCGCCGCCAGCAGGGCGGGCTGGTTGAGGGAGAAGAGCTGGGTCCACAGCCCCACGTCCAGGGCCGCCACCCGGGTACAGCCCCGGAAGGAGGAGCCCTCGAAGCCCCTGCACTGGAAGAGCTCCGGATCGTCGCACACCGACACGGCGATAAGGTGCATCATCTGGCTGGTGTAGGCGATCAGGGCGTCGTGGGCCTGGGCGGTGGTGCGGCATACGTCCTTGCAGCCGATATAGGCCGCCAGCCGCTCCAGCAGGGCAATGTGCTCCGGCCTGCTGTCATCCCGGGGCACCAGCAGGAAGTGGGAGTCCCGGAACATCTCCGCAAAGGCGTGCTCCACGCCGGAGAACTCGGTGCCCGCCATGGGGTGGCAGCCGATAAAATCCACTGTACCGGGCAGCACCTGGGCCGCCTCCAAAATAGCGGTCTTGACGCCGCACACGTCCCACACCAGGGCCCCCGGCTTGAACGCATCCCGATACCGGGCCAGGAAGTCCACGATCCCCTGGGGGTGGAGGGCCAGGGCCACCACGTCGGCCTGGGGGAGCTCGGCGGCGGCGTCCTCGGTCACACGGTCGCCCACACCGTGCTCGGCGGCGTAGCGCAGGGTGGGCTGGGACACGTCCACGCCCACAATCTCGAAATCCTCAAAGCCCTTTAGAGCCAGGGCCAGTGAGCCGCCAATTAAACCGAGGCCCACAATCAGCATCGTTTGTTTCATCGCGCACTCCTCTTCTTTACTGAGGGCCGGTCACAGCTCCCGCCCCACGCAGGGGGCCAGGGCGGTCAGCCTGCCCATGAGGGTGTCAAACTGGGCCGGGGTGATGGACTGGGCCCCGTCACAGAGGGCGTGGGGCGGGTCGTTGTGCACCTCGATGATGAGGCCGTCCGCCCCGGCGGCTACCGCCGCCAGACTCATGCGCTCCACCATCCACGCCTTGCCGCAGGCGTGGGAGGGGTCCACCACCACCGGCAGGTGGGAGAGCTGCTTCACCGCCAGCACGGCGGAGAGGTCCAGGGTGTTGCGGGTATAGGTCTCAAAGGTGCGGATACCCCGCTCGCAGAGGATGACCCGGTGGTTGCCCCCGGCCATGATGTACTCGGCGCTCATGAGCCACTCCTCAATGGTGGAGGACAGGCCCCGCTTGAGCAGGATGGGCTTGGAGGTCTTGCCAAGTTGCTTGAGCAGGTCGAAGTTCTGCATGTTCCGGGCTCCCACCTGAATCACGTCCACGCACATCTCGAACATCTCCACGTTGTCGGTGGACATGATCTCGGTGACGATGGGCAGGCCGGTGGCCTCCTTTGCCTCCTGGAGCAGGCGGATGCCGTCGTTGCCCATACCCTGGAAGGCATAGGGGGAGGTGCGGGGCTTGAAGGCGCCGCCCCGCAGGGCGGCGGCGCCGCTGGCCTTTACCGCCTGGGCCACCCCCACAATCTGCGCCTCGCTCTCCACCGAGCAGGGCCCGGCGATCACCGCCAGCCGGTTCCCGCCCACGCTGCGGCCATTGGACAGCTCAATCACCGTGTCCTCCGGGTGGTACTTCCGGTTGGCCTTCTTATAGGGCTCCGTGACCCGCATGACCCGCTCCACGCCGGGCAGCAGGGACAGCTTCTCCTGGTCGATGTGCTCGGCGTTGCCCTCCGCGCCCAGGATGGTGGTCTCCGCCCCCTTGGACACCATGACTTTGACGCCGCCCTCCTCCATGGTGTGTACGGCGGCCTCCAACTGCTCCGGGGTAAACTCCCGCTTCATAATGACAACCATATTCTGACTCCTTTCACAAACAAAGAACCCGCAGCCGCCCAAAGGCGGCCGCGGGTTCCATCGGCTCCAACTGCGGAGCGCCGGAAGATTCCTGACAGGCCGGTTATGGGCAGGCAAACAGACCGCTGGCAAAATAGCAGCGGTAATAGCCGTATCCATAACCGACGTACCTGCGCATGAACCTCTCACGCTCCTCTTGTAGAGCACTTTAGCACTTTTTGGCGCGAAAGTCAAGTGGAAATTTCACTTGAAATCCTACCTGTTCCATGGTATTATATTTGTCAGAAAAGGTAGGGATGTGCATGAAAATTTCCACGAAAGGCCGTTATGCGCTCCGCCTCATGCTGGATGTGGCCCTTCACAGCCATGGCGCGGCAGTTCCGCTGCGGGATGTGGCCCAGCGGCAGGAGATTTCCGATAAATATCTGGAGCAGATTGTAACTCAGCTCTCCCGGGCCGGGCTGGTTCGCTCGGTCCGGGGCGCGGGGGGCGGCTACCTCCTCACCCGTGAGCCAGAGGAGTACACCGTGGGGGAGATTCTGCGGGTGCTGGAGGGCAATCTGGCGCCGGTGAGCTGTGTGGATCAGGACGATACCTGCCGCTGCAACCGGGCCGACCGGTGCGTCACCGTAGAGGTGTGGCGGGACATTCAGGCCGCCGTCTCCAGCGTGGTGGACCGCCTGACCCTGGCCGACCTCGTGCGCCGCTATCATGAGAAGTGCCCCGGACATAACGCATAGAACAGCCCAAAATAAATCAGAGCCGCCGTACTGATTTTCAGTGCGGCGGCTCTGATTGTCTGGATTACGCCCCTGCGATGCTGGCAGCAATATGAGCATCGCTATAGCCCATCAGCTTGCCATACCGGGTAGCCAGGTCGATCTGGGCCTTCTCTGTGTAGGTTCCTGCTGCAATCATGTCTTTCTCCTCCTGCTTCAGCTCCAGATACTCCTGAAGCACTGCGTCGTCGGCATAGAGGATATAGACCCACTGACCATCCATCTCCACAGTGGAAAACAGCTTGGTCAGAAGAAGATCCTTGTCGATGTAGTACTTTACACCGTATCCCTCGCACTTTTTCGCCACATAGGATGTAAGAAGGGGTTCGTCCTCGGGATCAAAGGGATCACTGAACGCCAGCTCCTTGGCTCCGGTCATGATTACATCGCAGAAGGCGCCCACGGTGCCGTCAAAATTGCCGAGCTGAAAGCTGTACTCGTCCACAGGGGGCTGAGCCGCAGCCTCAGAGGTGTCCGCCGTGCTCATGCGGGAGGTTGATACCGTCCGGCTGTCCGGGCACCAGGTCACTGCATAGCCGATGCCTTCAAAGAAGGCACGAACAGGGACGTAGTCTGCCCCATTCACCGTCTTGACGGGAAGCTCCGCCGACTGCTCACCGCAGGTCACGGTCACAGTGCCCTCTCCCTGCTCCAGAACCGCGCTGATGTTGCCCGCCAGATCCGAGGCGGAGGCATAAATGGTGCCGGGCTGCTCAATCAGCGCCCCAGACAGGAGGGTAACCGGCTTCCCCTGCCAGAGAAGCGTAGGCTCGCTGGTGTCCTTGGTATAGACCACCTCGCCGCCGGAGACTGTCATCAGGGCCTGAATATCCTTGATCTCCTCCTCAGGACAGGTCATGTAGTCCCGGTCGATCACTACAAAGTCGGCCAGCTTGCCGGGCTCCAGAGAGCCCTTGAGATCCTCCTCAAACTGACCATAGGCGGCCCAGATGGTAAAGGCGCGCAGCGCCTCTTCACGGGTGACCTTCTGGTTGGCGTACCAGCCGCCCTCCGGCTCACCGGCGCGGGTCATACGGGTGACACCGGCATACAGGCCGTGGAAGGGGTTGACCATCTCCACCGGCGCGTCAGAGCCGCCGATAATGATGCCGCCCTTATCCAGAACGGTGCGCCAGGCGTAGGCCGTCTGAATACGCTCGGGACCCAGGCGGTCCTCCGCCATGGACAGGTCCGAGGTGGCATGGGTAAACTGCATCGCGGTGAGGATGCCGAGCTCCAGGGCCCGGTCAATATCCTCCGGGGTAACGACCTGGAAGTGCTCAATGCGCAGGCGGGGATCCTCCCGGGGATTTTCCTTCAGCAGGCGCTCGTAGGTGTTCAGCACCTGGTGGTTGGCACCGTCGCCGATGGCGTGGTACGCGATCTGATAGCCGTTGTTGTAGGCCAGGCTCATCACGTTGTAAATCTCCTCGTCCGTAAAGCGGTAGGAACCACGATTGCCCGGATCGTCGGAGTAATCCTCCAGCAGAGCAGAGCCGCGGGAGCCCAGAGCACCGTCGCCCAGCACCTTCACACCCATTATACTCAGCTGGTTGTCGTACAGGCCGTTGACCGGCCCGTGCTCCCGGATGTAGCCGGCCTCGGCGCTGTCCGTGCTGTTGAGCATGGGCATGGCGTAAATGCGCAGCTTCAGCTCACCGCTCTCATAGAGATCCTCATAGTGCTGGATGTAGTTGACCTTTGTGCCTGCGTCCGTGGCAGAGGTAAAGCCATAGGAGAACAGCTCCTCCTGAGCCATGAGCACAGCGTTTTTCTGTGTCTCAGCACTCCAGGTAGGAATTACCTTGATGACCATTGACGCCGCGTTGTCGGTAAGGCAGCCCAGCAGTTCCCCGTTGTCCGTTTTGAGAATCTGGCCGCCCTGAGGCTCTGGGGTATCCTTGGTAATGCCCGCCATCTCCAGCGCCATGCTGTTAAACCAGCCCATATGGTTGTCTGCCCGGAGCAGATAGACCGGGTTGTTGGGCGCCACGGCGTCCAGTTCCTCCTTTGAAGGGAAGCCGGGCTCATCCCACAGGGTATCCAGCCAGCCGGAACCCTGGATCCACTCGCCGGGCTCCGCCTCCTTGGCGGCCTGGCGTACCATCTCCAGAATATCCTCCTTCGATTTAAAGTAGCAGTCCAGCTTCAGGTGGTTTTCCCCCAGATTGCTGACATGCATATGTCCCTCGATGAGACCAGGCAGCACGGTTTTGCCGCCGAGGTCGGTGATCTCAGTTCCCGCACCCACATAGGCCTCCGCACCGGCTTGGTCGCCCACATACAGGATGCGGTCCTCCTTCACCGCCATAGTGGTGGCAGTGGAGAAGTCTTCATCCACGGTGTAGATGTTGCCGTTGATGTAGAGGCTATCCGCCACCTCCGCCGGGCCTGCGGCCATGGCCGGCACCAAGCCGGCCAGCAGTGACAGGCTTAGGCCCGCTGCGCACAGGGCGCGCGCTGTCCTTCGTTTCATTCGCTCCATCCCTTTCCATTTTACCAGATTTGACAGGCCCCACAGCGTGCGGGCCGCACAACGTGATACAGTATAGAAAACCCCGCCGCAATTTTCTGTTAACCACTTTACAAAATCGTCATTTTCTGCGAAAATAAAGAAAATAAATTGGGTATCCATGTGCAAACCGCACGAACCGCCTCCCAATCTGTGCGGGGGCTGCGCGCGCAGAAACCGGGAGAAGGGTGAACACCATTGGAAAAAGAGCTTCGCTGGGAAAAGCAGTGGATTCCGGAGCACCTCTCCGCCGTTGGAAATGAACCGTGGGACACCGTGTGGGACAGACTGACCGACGGCTTTCGCCCGGAGACCGTCCCGGCGGGCACGGTGTTCTATCAGCAGGGCGACCCGGCCCGCGAGGTGATTTTTCTGCAAACAGGGCAGATCCGGGTGGAGTGCATCCACAGCAGCGGGAAAAAGCGGGTGCTCTGCCTGCTCTTTGAAGGGATTCCCGTGGGAGAGGACGAGTGCCTGTTCGGCGGCCCGCGGGAATACCGGGCCGTCGCAGTCACTGCGTGTCAGATTTTCCGCATCCCGGCGGAGGTGTTCAAACGGCGGGCCGAGGCCTCTCCCGCCCTGGCACTGAAGCTGTTCCAGATCTCCGCCCGGAAGAGCCAGGTGCTTGGCCGCATGCTGATCCGCGACAGCTTTCTAAGCGTGCGGGGGCGTGTCATTCAGTTCCTGCTCTCCGTGTCAGAGCCATACGGTACAGAGGAGGGGGCGGGGGGCCGCCTCACTATCCGGCTGACCCACCAGGAGGTGGCCGATTTTCTGGGCATCTCCCGGGTGGTGGTGTCCCAGTGCTTTCAAAGCCTGAGCCGGGAGGGCCTGCTGAAAAAGACGCGCCAGCACTATCTGATCCCCGACCGTGCCGCCCTGGAGGCCCAGCTCCATACATAATATGGCTCCGGCCGCAGGCAAAACGCCTGCGGCCGGAGC
>NZ_JH417714.1:13366-18372 GCF_000239295.1 Flavonifractor plautii ATCC 29863 | reverse complement strand
TTAGATCATAGTCCCGGACAAGGGCGGTGGACAGCTTGTGGAGCATATCTCCCCGTTGGTTGGCAACGTGCTCCTGCAAGCGAGCCACCTTTACCCGTGCTTTCTACCTGCGCTTGCTCCCCTTTGACTTTCGGGAGAGCTGACGCTGGAGACGGGCGAGTTTGCGGGTGCTTTTGGTCAGGAACTTGTGGTTGGGATACTCCACTCCATCAGAGGTGATGGCAAATGATTTAAGCCCCATATCAAGGCCGACTACCGCCCCGGTAGAGGGTAGAGGGGCTATCTCCACGTCGGTACAGCACAGGGCAACAAAATACTTGCCGCTGGGGTTCTGCGATACTGTGGCAGATAGGATACGTCCCCTTACCTCTTTCGATACGCGGCATTTCACGAAACCGAGCTTTGGGAGACGGACGTGGCTATTGGAAATCGCAATGTTACTGTTGGTCTTGTAACTCTTGTGCCTATCCCGCTTGCTCTTAAATTGGGGGAAACCTATGTTCCCGCCACTTTTTGCAGAGCGGAAGAAATTCTTATAGGCGGAATCTAGGTCTTTTAGAGCGTTTTGCAGAGCGCATTTGTCCGGTTCACGCAACCAATCTATTTCCTGTTTTAGAACGGTGAGAGATTTGTCCTGCTGAAAGCGCGTAGGTGCCTTGCCTGTGGCTGTGTACTCCGCAATCCGCTGGGCGAGAAAATGGTTGTAGACGAACCGAGAACAGCCGAAAGTTTTCTGGATAAGCGTCCGTTGCTCAACATTCGGATAGATTCTGAATTTGTACGAATACTCCATTTTCTCACCCATTTCTCAACTGATTATAGCATAAAACAGGTGATTTTTCAACGAAAACTTGCAATAGCGCCGCTTACCCCATAGCTAAAGCAAGGGGCTTGCGCGGCGAATTTTCGGTCAAAGCCTCGTGCCTTGCCGCTTGGCTACACCCCTGTTTGGAGCTGGTGGACGGACTTGAACCCCCGACCGGTTGAATACAAATCAACTGCTCTACCAACTGAGCTACACCAGCATGGAGCACCAAAGAGGTGTCGAACCTCCAACCCCCGCACTACGAAAGCGGTGCGCTACCGATTGCGCTACTGGTGCTGGCCCGAGTGGTGGGACTCGAACCCACGGCCCCATGCTCCCAAAGCATGTGCGCTACCAACTGCGCTACACCCGGATAAGGCGGGAATCCCGCCTAGTTTATTGGCTTCGGCATCGTCACCGTTACGGTGTATTCGGTGTCGGTTTCTTCGATGGTGTAGTCCGCTTGCTTCTGGGTATATATAGTGATCGAACTCCCCCCGAAGTTGCCCTGTACGGTCACACGCACAGGGCGATCCTCGGAAGTCATGCACCCGGTCAGGAAAACCAGTGCGGTGGTGACGCACGCCAAAACCAGCTTGCGCATTAGTTAATTGCCTTTTTCAGGGCAGTGGACACCTGCAGCCGAAGCGCCTTGTGGGCCGCAACGGTGACCTTCTCCCCGGTAGCCGGGTTGTGGCCCTCACGCTCCGGCACCATCTTGGAGCGGAAGGTGCCCAGATTGTTGACAGCCACATCCTCGCCCTTCTTGGCGCACTCGGTGATGATTTCCACCATCGTGTCCACAGCGGCCTTGGCATTGGCCTTCTTCAGATTGGTGCGGTCTGCGATCTCAGCAATTAGTTCAGAATACAGCATTCTTGCTCCTCCTTTTTTCTTTCCCGCCCTCGTCTCCTGCAACTGCGGGGCGGCAAATTTGAGCGGGTGAGGATTTGCACCTCACATAGAGCCACATCCTGGGTCCCGACATCTTTAGCATGTTCGGGGAGCTCCTTATCCCTTGAAGCGTCTACTCTTGCCTGCCCCGCACAGGAGGCATTTATGGGCTTTACCACCCGCCGTAGGGTGTCTATTCCGCCACCGCTCAATGGTATGTAACCCGCTATGCGGGATCACATCACAATCATCAAGGCTGTATTACAATCAGCAACCTATTTCCGTTTCTGCTACTGACGCTTAGACACCGCTGGTCGGTCTACGTTGCCACACCTTTCCATCCTCACCTCACATACTCCATCCATAGGAACAGCCTTGATAATCACGGTACATCTCAACCCCTCCGCTGGTGTCGTCAGTCGGAACCGTTCATCTTTATATAGCCGGGGTCAGCCAATTAAATATTCTTCGCCCTGCCGCTTTCGCACAGCGCACAAGGAAGGCCCGTCTGCTTTTAACCTGTGGTGCCATACATCTGGTGCCACCGCCCGCCTCATGCGGCGAGGAGCGGCGTATGGCGGACAGTAGGTTGTCCAGCCGCCCATTGGCATTTAATTTAATCGCGCAGTGCCTCTTTTGCTTTCCATCTGCGTTTGGAGCCGAGAGGCGGTATTGAGCCGCCACACGTCCGCGACGTAACGGGCCGCCGCTTCCGCTTCTGCTACTGCACTCGGCATATTTTCAACTATCTAATACAAGTGCTCATTAGGATCATAAATGACAAATTCCAAACCATTCCATTAAGGTCGTCTTTCTGCTTTGCTTTGAAAGCTAAATAAGCATTTACAACCATAAGAACAAGGAGATAAGTTCTGCAATGATTATGAGTACGCCACTCACTTTACACCATCCCATTTTGCAACTTTTTGTGCGCTTCCCGCTTAGATTGTCACACCAGTACTAATGCCGATAGTTTTCAGCGGGATAGCGCGTTTTTGACTCTCAAAGGCTGCCATTCCACCCGGAGTCAGCCAGTTATGGCTACTGGCAGGCCGCTGGTGATTTCACTGGCAAGATACGCGACCCCGATTCGCCAGTATAGTGTCTCTCCACAGTCATAGGAACCTGCAAGATTTGAACTTGCGACCTCTACCCCTCTCGGTTAAGCGACGGATTCCGCCCCGCCCCAGGTTCCGCATGCCCCCGTCTATTCCGGGGTGTCAGCTCCGTGTACTTTGGAGCAAGTTTCTATAATTGGTTACCGCGAAAAGTGCGGGGCACCAAGCCCAGGGCCGGAATCGAACCGACATCTACTACACCAGATCACGGTGTCGCTCTCACCATTGAGCTACCGGGGCACGGGTGCCGCCCCTCACCTGGAGGGGGAATACAAGCGAGGAGCGGCAAAAAGGATGGGGGAGAAAGGAGTGGCCCGCCCCAGCCTCGAACTGGGCAGCGGCCTTTACCGACGGGCCATACAGACGCAAAAAACGCACCCTTCCCACAACCTCTTAACGCCGGTTAACGATCGACGATAACGGTTGCGCGAACAGTGCGCAGGGCGGTTAGCTTCGGGTGTAGCCACCAAAACCTCTTATTTAAATTGATTCTACCACATACCAGACAGAAAATCAAGATTTTTCGGTTCTAATGCTGGCCCGCTATTACGAGTACATCGTGAGGGGCTAAACAAGGGGCGGGGGCAATAGCCTCCGCCCTCTATTTTTGAACTTTTTCATCGTTTTGCTATTTGCACATATCTACACCGAAAGTTACGAACTAGCTACATACTAGATACAAAAAATCCTGTAACCATTGCAATTACTAGGTTTCTTTTTCTAATGAATTACAAACACATTAAATTGGGTTCCGGGCAACATCATACCACGCCGGGCCCGCTGGTGCAAGCTGCCGCTTTACCCGGCTGGGGTTTCATGATATAATAGCCGCAAAGCGGCGGTTATACCTGACATTGTCCGCCCCTGGGGGCGGGACTGCGGAATCCGGCGTCATGCGGCCATTCCGCCGGGCCTCATGGCGGAATGACGAGAAAGGAACGGCTTTTGCCGGGAAGGGAGGGGCGCCATGCGCCGCATCCAGAAATATCTGTCCGGCCTGTGCGCGGCGGCGCTGCTCCTGAGCCTCCTGCTGACCGGGACGGCCAAGGCGGATGAGATCACCATCTATCTGATGGCGGAGAACGACCAGATGCTGGACCTGCCCCTGTCCGCCATGCCCGCCTGGATCAACGGGGACATATATGTGCCCTACACCGCCTTCGACTGGACGGTGACGGGGGTGAACCTGGGGGTCTCCTACGGGCAGGAACGGACGGAGACCGAGTACAAGTTTACCCTCTACAGCCTGAACGGCATGCTTGTGTTTGACCTGAACGCGGGCACCTGCACCGACGGCTTCTCCGGAGAGGCGAAGGACATGCGTGCCGCGCTGCGCAACGGGCGGGTGTTTGTCCCCCTGGCCGGGGTGTGCAGCTTTTTTGGCCTGAATTACACCTATACCCCCACCAACTACGGCACCCTGATCCGTATCACAAACGGGCAGGAGCGGCTGGACACCCAGCAGTTTGTTACCTCGGCCAGCGGGCTGTCTATGCCCACCCGCTACTATAAGTACCTCCAGGAGCTGAACCAGGGCACCCAGCCCACGCCCAGCCCGTCCCCCACGCCATCGGGCGGCGGCACGGACGAGCCGGAGCAGGAGGACGGTCTGCCGGTCTACCTGTCCTTCCAGTGCACCGGCGGCGGGGCGCTGGACAACATTTTGGACACCCTGGAGGCACGCGGCATCCGGGCCCTGTTCCTCTTTACGCCGGATGCCTTGGCGGCGGCGGAAGGTCAGCTCCGCAGGCTGGTGGGCTCGGGCCACGCGGTGGGCCTGTCCGTCCCGGGCCAGAGCCTGGACGGGGCGCGGGCGGCGTTGGAGGAGGGGGCCGGCCTGTTGGAGCGGTTGGTCCGTGTGCGGCCCCATACCGTATATCTGGAGGGGGCGGCCTCCGGCGTGGCGGATGCGCTGGAGCGGGAGGGCTGGGCCTGCTGGTCGGCCAACGTGGACGGCCGGCCCGACGGCCGAAGCCAGAGCACCCAGGCCAACGCACTGCTGCGCACTCTGGAGGGACGGCGCAGCGCGGCCCGCATGCTGCTGGACGACAGCGGAGAGAGCGCCGGCATCCTGTCCCGGCTGCTGCCCCGTATGCCGCGGGACGCGTACTGGTTCCAACTGGCGCTGGATACCCGGATCTGAGAGAATCGGAGCACATACAGGCGGGCGGAGCTTGTCCGCCCGCCTG
>NZ_JH417714.1:0-13293 GCF_000239295.1 Flavonifractor plautii ATCC 29863 | reverse complement strand
GGGGGGGGGGGGGGGGGGGGGGGGGGGGGGGGTTTGCCCGCCCGCCTGTTTTGAGGAGGAGGAGTCACACATGCGCACTGTATATCTGGACAACGCGGCCACCTCTTACCCCAAGGCACCGGGGGTGGGGGCGGCCATGGCGGACTACATTGAGCGTGTGGGCTGCAACATCGGCCGGGGCGGCTACCAGCGGGCCTATGACGCGGCCGAGGGGGTGCTGGAGGTGCGGGAGCGGCTCTGTACCCTGGTGAACGGTCCCGGGCCGCGCAATGTGGCGTTCACCTCCGGGGCCACCCACGGGCTGAATCTGCTGCTCAAGGGACTGCTGCGGCCCGGCGACCGGGTCGTGACCTCCCCCATGGAGCACAACGCCGTTCTGCGCCCCCTCCGCCAGTTGGAGCGGGCGGGGGTGGAGGTGGAGTACCTGCCCTGCACGGAGCGGGGGGAGCTGGTGACGGAGAATCTGGCAGAGCGGCTGACGCCCGGCGTCCGGGCGGTGGTGCTCACCCACGCCTCCAACGTGTCGGGAACCATCTTCCCCATTGCCGAGGTGGGGCGGCTCTGCCGGGCGCGGGGCATCTTCTTCCTGGTGGACGCGGCCCAGACTCTGGGCGTCCTGCCGGTGGACATGGGGGCCATGGGCATCGACGGCCTGGCTTTTCCAGGCCACAAGGGCCTGCTGGGGCCCCAGGGCATCGGCGGCGTGGTGGTCAGCGATGCCCTGGCGTCGGAGCTGGAGCCCCTCCTCGCCGGCGGCACGGGCAGCCAATCCGAGTCGCTGGACATGCCCTCTTTCCTGCCCGACCGGCTGGAGGCGGGCACGCTGAATCTGCCGGGGATCTTCGGCCTGGGGGCTGCCCTGGACTACCTGGACCGGGAGGGGGAGGCCCTGCGGGCGCGGGAGCGGAAGCTGGCGGGCCACCTGTGGGCCCGGCTGATGGAGCTGGAGGAGGACGGCCTGCGGGTGCTGGGCTCTGACGACCCGGTAAACCGGGTGGGGGTGGTGTCTGTGGACTTTCTCTGCGCCGACAACGCCGAGATGACCTTCCGGCTGGAGCGGGAGTACGGCATCCAGACCCGCTGCGGCCTCCACTGCGCCCCGCTGGCCCACAAGACCCTGGGCACCTTTCCCCAGGGGGCGGTGCGCTTCTCCGTGGGGCCGTTTACCACCTTTGAGGAGCTGGACTACGTCCACGGCGCGGTGTACGACCTGCTGCTGGAGGTGGGCAACCAATAGTTGCGGCCATGAAACCCGGAAGCGGTGGCGGCCCAGGCCCGTCTCTGCTATTCTGAACGGCGAGGAGGAGTGCCCATGAATCTGGAGATTGCAAACCGCCTGCTGGCCCTGCGCCGGGAGCACGGCTATTCCCAGGAGGAGCTGGCGTACAAGCTGGGGGTCAGCCGCCAGGCGGTGTCCAAGTGGGAGAGGGCGGAGTCCTCTCCAGACACGGACAACCTGCTCGCCCTGGCCCGGCTCTACGGCGTGTCCCTGGACGCGCTGCTGCTCCACACCCCGGCGGGGGAGGCGGCCCAGGCCGCGCCGGAGCCGGAGGAGGCCCCGGCGGACGAGGACGCGGAGATTTTTGCCGCCGCCCGGGCTTGGGACGCCGCGGAGGAGGCGGAGCAGAAGGCCCGGAAGCGGGCGCGGGCCAAGTGGAAGGAGGGGCTGCTGTGGCTGCTCACCCTGGCGCTGATGGTGATTCTGCCCAACCTGACCTACTGGCTCGGCATCTCGGAGGTCTATGCCGTGGTGGTCACGGTGGCTTTTTTGATCACCGGCTTCCTGCTGGACAACTGGCACCCGGGCTGGATGCTGTTTCTCACCATTCCGCTCTACTATGTACTGATCTTCGGACGTTAAAAATGGAGTTCCCGCAGGGCGGGAACTCCATTTTTTGCACTTTACTGGTGGATAACCGTGCCGGTGCGGCCCGCCACGCCGTCCTTGGCCTTTTCCAGAAGGGTGATCAGGGCGGTGCGGCCGGGGGCGCTCTCGGCGAATTCCACGGCAGCCTGCACCTTGGGCAGCATGGAGCCGGGGGCGAAGTGGCCCCGTTCCATGTAGACCTTGGCCTCGGCGGGGGTCAGGCTGTCCAGCCAGGTCTGGTTGGGCTTGCCGAAGTTAATGGCCACCTTCTCCACGGCGGTGAGGATGATGAGGGTATCGGCGTTGACCTGCTGGGCCAGCACGCAGGAGGCGAAGTCCTTGTCGATGACCGCCGCCGCGCCCTTGAGGTGGTGGCCCTCGGTCTTGTAGACCGGGATGCCGCCGCCGCCGCAGGCCACCACCACCAGTCCGGCGTCCACCATGTCGCGGATGGACTCAATCTCGATGATGGACTGGGGCTTGGGAGAGGCCACCACACGGCGGTAGCCCCGGCCCGCGTCCTCAATGACGTTATAGCCCCGCTCAGCCACCATTTTGTCGGCCTCCTCCTTGGTCATGAAGGCGCCGATGGGCTTTGTGGGGTTCTGGAAGGCCGGGTCGTCCCGGTTTACTTCCACCTGGGTCAGCACGGTGGCCACGCCCTTGGAGATGCCGCGATCCAGCAGCTCCTCCCGCAGCGCATTCTGGAGATCATAGCCGATATACCCCTGGCTCATGGCCACGCAGACGGAGAGGGGGCAGGGGATGTACTTCTCCGGCTCCGAGCGGGTCAGCTCGGCCATGGCCTTCTGAATCATGCCCACCTGGGGGCCGTTGCCGTGGGCGATGATGACCTCGTGGCCCTCCTCGATCAGATCCACGATGGCCCTGGCGGTCTGCTTCACCGCGATCATCTGCTCCGGCAGATTGTTGCCCAGGGCATTTCCGCCCAGGGCGATGACAACACGTTTACCCATGAATAGCACCTCATTCAAAATAAGAAAAGTCGAAAGGAGATGGGGCGGAAATGCCTACGCGCCGGGAGGCGCGTACAAGCGTTTTGCCCGGAGGGCAAAACCTTGGCGCAGGCGGAATTCAGTTCCGCCGAGCAGATAGGGGCGCACTGTGTGCGCCCCCAGTCTGTTCCGCGGGCCGCCGGGCCGATGAGGGCATCGGCCCCTACGGAATACGGAGGGGCGGGCGGCCGCAAGGGGCATCCCTGCCTGTGTGCCCGCGCCGAAAAAGACAGGGCCCGCCCGCAGAATACCGGAGTACCTGTATTTGCGGGCGGGCCGGAGCGCCTGGGCGGGGGAAATTTGCAGATTTTACTTCTGGAACCAGCGGGCCAGGCCGCGCTCCTCCAAGGCCTTCAGGGTGGCCTGGGGATCCTTCACCTTGGCCAGGAAGATCATGGCGGCGATGATGTAGGGCTTGAAGGAGGCCTCCTTGTAGAGAGGATCGCGGTAGCGGTCAAACACGCTGGCCTCCACCTCGCCGTCCACGCAGGAGACGTCGTTGATGTCGGCGGGCAGGCAGTGCAGGTACAGGGCCTTGCCGTCGCGGGTGGTCTTCATCAGCTCCTCGGTGCAGCACCAGTCCTTGTGTGTGGCGTTCTGGGCCAGCAGCTCCTTCTCCAGAGCCTTGATACCCTCGCTGTCGCCCTCGGCGTACAGGTTGGTGCGCTTCTCCATGGCGGCGAAGGGCGCCCAGCTCTTGGGATACACGATGTCGGCGTCCTGGAAGGCCTCCGCCATGGAGTGGGTCTTGGTGAAGGTGCCGCCGGACTTCTGGGCGTTGGTCTTGGCGACCTCCTCCACCTCGGGCATGACCTCGTAGCCCTCGGGGTGGGCCAGCACCACGTCCATGCCGAAGCGGCTCATCAGGCCGATGACGCCCTGGGGCACGGAGAGGGGCTTGCCGTAGCTGGGGGAGTAGGCCCAGGTCATGGCGATCTTCTTGCCCTTCAGGTTCTCCACGCCGCCGAAGTGGTGGATGATGTGCAGCATGTCGGCCATGGCCTGGGTGGGGTGGTCGATGTCGCACTGGAGGTTGACCAGGGTGGGCTTCTGCTCCAGCACGCCGTCCTTGTGGCCCTGGGTCACGGCGTCCATGAACTCGTGCATGTAGGCGTTGCCCTTGCCGATGTACATGTCGTCGCGGATGCCGATGACGTCGGCCATGAAGGACACCATGTTGGCGGTCTCGCGGACGGTCTCGCCGTGGGCGATCTGGCTCTTGCCCTCGTCCAGATCCTGCACCTCCAGGCCCAGCAGGTTGCAGGCGGAGGCGAAGGAGAAGCGGGTGCGGGTGGAGTTGTCGCGGAACAGGGAGATACCCAGACCGGACTCGAAGATCTTGGTGGAGATGTTGTTCTCCCGCATGTAGCGCAGGGCGTCGGCGATGGTGAAGACGGCCTCGAGCTCGTCGTCGGTCTTTTCCCAGGTCAGGAAGAAGTCGCCTTCGTACATCTCCTTGAAGTTGAGCTTGTTGAGCTTGTCAATATAGTTCTGAAGGTTTTCCATAGCGGCAATCTCCTTTTCTTTTTTGTTGTGGGGCGGGGACAAGCCCCGCCCCTACGGGCGCGCTTCTTACTGAATGTTATTATTGGTCTTGCCCGCGCGGAACTGGGACACGTCGGCGGTCTTGTTCTCCTCCTTGTAGCAGCCGGGCACGGCGGCGTACAGGGCGGCGCAGGTGACCAGATCCATCTTCCAGGTGATCTCGTTGGGGGCGTGAGCCTGGCTCTCGGCGCCGGGGCCGAAGCCCACGCAGGGGATGCCGTAGCGGCCCTGGATGGCTACGCCGTTGGTGGAGAAGGTCCACTTGTCGGTGAGGGGGCGGCCGTCCCGCAGGTGCATGGCGTCCCGCTTGGCCTCGGCGTCGGCGTGGCCGATGCGCTTGTCGCCCCAGAGGGCGTGGTGGGCGTCCACCAGGGCCTGGACGTGGGCGGCGTTTTCCTTGTTGATCCAGGTGGGGAAGTAGCACTCGGTCTCGTACACCTCGCCGGTCCAGGAGGGCCGGTCATACATATACATGGACACCTGTACGTCGTCGCCGTACTTCTTCACGCTGGGCAGGTCGCGGATCTCCTGGAGGCAGGAGTCCCAGGTCTCGCCGGCGGTCATGCGGCGGTCGATGGAGATGGAGCAGGAGTCGGCCACGGCGCAGCGGCTGGGGGAGGTGTAGAAGATCTGGGAGGTGGTGCAGGTGCCCCGGCCCAGGAAGCGGGCGTCCTCAAAGTGCTCGGGGTTGTACTTGGGGTCCAGCATCTTCACCAGTCCCTTGATCTCCACGGTCTCGTCGGCGGGGTTCTCGTTGAGGGCGCGCACGTCCTGGAGGATGTCGGCCATCTTGTAGATGGCGTTGTCGCCCCGCTCCGGAGCGGAGCCGTGGCAGGAGACGCCCTTCACGTCCACGCGGATCTCCATGCGGCCCCGGTGGCCCCGGTAGATGCCGCCGTCGGTGGGCTCGGTGGACACCACGAACTCCACCTGCTCCTTGCGGATGCCCTTGGCGGGGAAGAACTTGTTGACGATGTACTGCCAGCACATGCCGTCGCAGTCCTCCTCCTGCACGGAGCCCACCACCATGATCTTGTAGCCGGCGGGAATGAGGCCCAGATCCTTCATGATCTTGGCGCCGTAGGTGGCGGCGGCCATGCCGCCCTCCTGGTCGGAGCCGCCGCGGCCGAAGATCACCGCGTCGTCCTCGTAGCCCTGGTAGGGATCGGCCTCCCAGTTGTTGATGTTACCGATGCCAACGGTGTCGATGTGGGAGTCGAAGGCAATGATCTTGTCGCCCTCGCCCATCCAGCCGATGACGTTGCCCAGGCCGTCCACCTCCACCGCGTCGTAGCCCAGCTTCTCCATCTCGGCCTTGATGCAGGCCACCACTTCCTTCTCCTCGCAGCTCTCGCTGGGGTGGGAGATCATCGCCCGCAGGAAGCGGGCCATATCGGCCTTGTAGCCCTCGGCTGCCTTCTTGATCTGCTCGTAATCCATGTTCGTTTCCCTCCATCATTGATCCACAGGTGGTTGTATTTTCTTAAAAGCCTTACAGAGTGCGCGCCGCAGGCGTGCAGTTTGTTCGTTCCGGGGACATGTGCCCCGGAACGAACTCCGCTCAGCCAGCAAGTGTGGGTGCTGAGCGCTTTCAGCGGTCAGCACCTGCGCGCGGCGGGCTGTATCTCATCCCAGAAGCGGCTTTGCCGCTTTTGGGATGAATTAAGCGGTGGGATATTCACCGTCCCACAGCACCTTGCGGAACTTCATGGGGTCGGTGTTGCCCTCGGTGGAGAACATGAGCACCTGGCTGAAGCGGTCCAGGCCGATGGCCTCCCGGAGCTCCTTGTATTCATCGGTCTCCATGATGGCGGCGATGAGGCCCATGCCCACCGCGCCGGACTCGCCGGAGATCACCACCGGATCGCCCTTGACGGGGACGCCCAGCATCCGCATGCCCCGGGCGCTCACCCAGTCGGGGCAGGAGACAAAGGCGGTGGCGTGGTTGCGCAGGATATCCCAGGAGATGGTGTTGGGCTCGCCGCAGGCCAGGCCGGCCATGATGGTCTGGAGGTCGCCGTCCACGATGCGGGGGGCGCCGTCGCCGGCCAGGGCGCCCCGGTAGAGGCAGTCGGCCGCCTGGGCCTCCATGACGATGAACTTGGGCGGGTCGTTGGGGAACAGGTTGGTGAAGTAGCCCACCACCGCGCCGGCCAGGGAGCCCACGCCCGCCTGGACGAACACGTGGGAGGGACGGTTGACGCCGATCTGGCGGAGCTGCTCGGCGGCCTCGCTGGCCATGGTGCCGTAGCCCTGCATGATCCAGGAGGGGATCTCCTCATAGCCCTCCCAGGCGGTGTCCTGGACGATCACGCCGTGCTCGGTCTGGGCGGCCTCCGCGGCGGCCATGCGGACGCAGTCGTCGTAGTTGACCTCCTCGATGGTGACGGCGGCGCCCTCCTTGGCAATGTTGTCGTAACGGGGCTTGGAGCTGCCCTTGGGCATATGTACCACGGCCTTCTGCCCCAGCTTGTTGGCCGCCCACGCCACGCCGCGGCCGTGGTTGCCGTCGGTGGCGGTGAAGAAGGTGGCCTGGCCGAACTCCTTGCGGAAGGCCTCGCTGGTCAGGTAGTCGTAGGTCATCTCGGAGACGTCCCGGCCCATCTCCTTGGCGATGTACTTGGCCATGGCGAAGGAGCCGCCCAGCACCTTGAAGGCGTTCAGGCCGAAGCGGAAGGACTCGTTTTTGACGCACAGGCCGGCCAGCCCCAGGTATTGGGCCATGCCGTCCAGCCGGTCCAGGGGGGTGACGGAGTACTGGGGGAAGGTGCTGTGGAAAAAGCGGGCCTTGGCCACGTTGGAGAGCGACATGATGGGCAGCTGCCGGTCGTCGCTCTTGGGCATGGTGTTGAGGACCCATTTGATCTGGTCTTTCATTGGGACGGTCGCCTCCAAATTATTTTGAAGTTGCACTCACTTTTTGTTTTACGAGACCATCATACCACGTCCCGTTCAGATGTCAAGAGGATATTCTAAAAAAAATGGTGTAATACTAAAAAATTTTTAGCATCCATAAAAATGCGCCTGAAACATAAGGGAAAAACAGGAAAGCGGGACCCCGGACGGACGGCCGCCGGGACCCCGCGGAAGGTCAGGGGGCGGCCTTCTTGGCTGGCTTTTTGTAGAAGGTGTCCTGCATGGGCAGGCTGGTGCGCAGGATGTGGTCACGGGCGTAGTAGGCCCCCTGGACCGCCGGAGCGGTGGGGATGGTGGCGATCTCGCCGATGCCCTTGGCCCCGTAGGCGAAGGGGAGCAGCTCCTCCTTCTCCACATAGATGGCGTGGATGTCGGGGATCTGGTCGGCCCGCATCAGCCCCAGGGTGCCGAATTTGGCCTGGGGCACGCAGTCCTTCAGGGGGAAGTCCTCGGTGAGGGCGTAGCCCAGGCCCATGAGCACGCCCCCCTCGATCTGACCCTGAATGGAGGTGGGGTTGACCACCTTGCCCGAATCGTGGGCGGCATAGACCTCCTTCACCCGGCCCTCGCCGTCCAGAATCACCACATGGGTGGCGAAGCCGTAGGCCACATGGCTCTTGGGATTGGGCTTGTCGGCCCCCAGCTTGTCGGTGGGGTCGAAGAACTCGGCGCTGTACTCCAGCCCCTCCAGGGCGGACAAGTCCCCGCCCGCCCCGTCCAGATCGGCCCTGAGCTCGGCGGCGGCCATGCGCACCGCCTCGCCTGTGATCAGGGTCTGGCGGGAACCGGAGGTGGTGCCTGAGTCGGGGGCCACCTCCGAGTTGGCCCCCATGTTGCGGAGCTTTTCCAGGGGCAGTCCGGTGGCCTCGGCCAGCATCTGGAGGAACACGGTGGCGCAGCCCTGGCCGATGTCGGAGGCGGCGGAGTACAGCTCCACCACCCCATTGCGCACCGCCAGCCTGCACCGGCCCTTGTCGGGCAGGCCCACGCCCACGCCGGAGTTCTTCATGGCGCAGGCGATGCCGGCGTGAGCCGCGTTTTGCTCATAGACGTCCTTTACCGCCAGCAGGGTCTCCTTGAGGGCGGTGGAGCAGTCGGCGATCTGGCCGTTGGGGAGGGCCTTCCCCGGCTCGATGGCGTTGCGGAAGCGGATCTCCCAGGGGGAGATGCCCACTTTTACCGCCAGCAGGTTGATGTTGGACTCCAGGGCGAACTCGCTCTGGCACACGCCGAAGCCCCGGAAGGCCCCGGCGGGGGGGTTATTGGTGTACCAGCCGAAGCCGCGGATGTCGGTGTTCTGGTAGCAGTAGGGGCCCACCGAGTGGGTGCAGGCCCGCTCCAGCACCGGCCCGCACAGGGAGGCGTAGGCCCCGGTGTCGAAGTGGATCTCGCAGTCCAGGCCGGTGAAGATGCCGTTCTCGTCGCAGCCCAGGGTGAAGGTGCCCTCCATATAGTGGCGCTTTGGGTGGAAGGCGATGGACTCCTGCCGGGAGAGCTTCGCCTTCACCGGGCGGCCCACCTTGAGGGCGGCCAGCACCGCCAGGTGCTGCACCGACACGTCCTCCTTGCCGCCGAAGCCGCCCCCCACCAGCTTGTTCTCCACCACGATGCGCTCGGGCTCCCACCCCAGCATGATGGAGATCTCCTTGCGGGTGTCGTACACCCCCTGGTCGGAGGTATAGACCTTTACCCCGTCCTTGTAGGGGAAGGCCACGGCGCACTCCGGCTCCAGGAAGGCGTGCTCGGTGAATGGGGTGCGGTAGGACTGGGTGACCACATACTTGGACTGGGCCAGGGCGGCCCTGGCGTCGCCCCGGGTGACGTGGCGCTGCTGGCACAGGTTGCCGTTGGGGTGGAGGCTGGGGGCGTCCGCCGCCCTGGCCTCCTGGATGGTGCGTACCGGCTCCAGGGGCTCATAGTCCACCTTCACCAGCTCCTTGGCCTGCTTGAGCACGGCCTCGCTCTCCGCCACCACCAGGCAGATGGCGTCCCCCACGCAGCGGGTGATGTCCCCCTTGGCGATCATCACGTCCCAGTCCTGCTGGAGATGGCCCACCTTGTTGTGGGGCACGTCGTCGGCGGTGAGGACGGCCAGCACCCCGGGCAGGGCCAGGGCGGCGGAGGCGTCGATGTCCAGCACCCTGGCCCGGGGGTACTGGGAGCGGACGGCGGAGGCGTGCGCCATGCCGTCCAGGTACAGGTCGTCGCAGTACGCCCCGGTGCCCAGCACCTTGGCCCGCACGTCGGTGCGGAAGGCCCGCGCCCCCACGCCGTAGGCGTCCCCGTGCTCCAGGGCGGGGTCGACGGCCCGCTCCCCGCGGAGGATGGCCCCGGCCAGGGCGATGCCCTCGATGATTTTCTTGTAGCCGGTGCAGCGGCACACGTTGCCCCGGATGGCCTTTTTGATCTCCGCCTCGGTGGGGTTGGGGTTCTGATCCAGCAGGGCCTTGCCCGCGATTACCATGCCGGGGATACAGAAGCCGCACTGGACCGCGCCCACCGCGCCGAAGGCGTAGACGAAGGCCTCCCGCTCGGCCTCCGAGAGACCCTCCACCGTCACGATCTCCTTGCCTGCGGCCCGCTTGGTGGACAGGACGCAGGCCTTGACGGCCTTGCCGTCCACCAGGATGGTGCAGGTGCCGCAGGCGCCCTCGCTGCACCCGTCCTTCACCGAGGTCAGGCGCAGCTCGTCCCGCAGGTAGCGCAGCAGAGGCTTCTCCTCCTCCGTGGAGCAGGGGACGCCGTTGACCACAAAGGAATAACACTCACTCATGGCAGGTTCCTCATTTCCTGATTCAGATTCCATGGGCGTGCGGAAAGCCCCAGCGAAAGGCTGAGGCTCACCGCCGCCGGATTATCCCAGCAGATAGGCGTAGTTCTCGTACACCGCGCAGATCAGGCGGCGCAGGGGGTCGTACAGACCGCAGGCGGCGTCGGACACGTCGTAGTCGGCCACCTGGCCGCCCAGGCGCACCCGGGTTCTGCCGTCCTCCAGGCGGAGGAAGCCCTCGTTCCGGCTGTTCTCAAAGTCGTCCGCGCGCCAGAACAGGGTGAACTTGTCCTGGTAGGGGCGGCTGTCATAGGGGCAGAAGGTGGCGCAGTTGCCGCACTCGTTGCACATGCCGTCCACGTGGATGATCTGGCGCTGGCGCATGCCGGGCACCCACACTGCCACATTGGCCCGGTTGGGGCACACCTCGGTGCAGGTCTCGCACACGGTGGCGCAGCCCAGGCAGCGGATGTCCCCGCAGGAGGCGCAGTCGGTGCACACGTCGCCCCGCTTGGCCAGGGGCTTCTGATAGTCGGGGTTCACGTTCTGCTCCACCCAGGTGTCCGCGTCGAAGGGGTGGATGGCCTGGGCCGCCTTGGCGGCGCCGGCGATGGCCTCCACCACGGTGCCGGGGCCCTTCTGGCCGTCGCCCACCACAAAGACGTGCTTGACGGAGGACTCCAGGGTATCCGGGTTGACCACGGCGCGGCCCCGTTGATCCACAGAAAGGCCGTTGGCGGTGTAAAGCTCCGTGTCCACCTTCTCGCCCACGGCGGTGATCACCGTGTCGGCGGGCACCTCCGCCGTCCGGCCGGTGTCCACGGGGGAGCGGCGGCCGGTGGCGTCGGGGGCGCCCAGCTCCATCACCCTGCAGGTGAGCACGCCGTCCCGGACGCCCACGGGGGCGAGCAGCTCCCGGAACTCCACGCCGTCGGCCAGGGCCAGCTCCAGCTCCTCCTGGTCGGCGGGCATATAGCGGCGGGTTCTGCGGTACACCAGGGAGACGGTCTCCACGCCGGGGAGGCGCTTGGCGGCCCGGGCGGCGTCCATGGCGGTGTTGCCGCCGCCGATGACCACCACATGCCGGCCCAGGTTCAGGGTATCGGGGGCCTTCTTGGCGGCCTCCAGGAACTCGATGACGTTGCGCTCCTCGCCGTACTCCAGCCCGGCGCTGCCCTTCTGCCACGCGCCGGTGGCCAGGATCACATGGGTGAAGCCCTGGGCGAAGAGCTCCTGTACGTTCTTCACCTCGGTGTTGAGCTCCGCCTTTACCCCCATGGCCTCCATGAGGCGCACGTCGTTGTCGATGGCCTCGCCGGGGATGCGGAACGCGGGGATGACATGGCGCACGATGCCGCCCAGGGCGTCCCGGCGCTCGAAGACGGTGACGTCCACGCCGGAGCGGCCCAGGAAGTAGGCGGCGGACATGCCGCCGGGGCCGCCGCCCACCACGGCCACCCTCCGGCCCGCGGCGGGGGCGGCGGGGCGCAGCTTGGGCAGCAGGGCCTCAAACCCGCCCTCGGCGGCCTTTAGCTTCTGGGCGCGGATGTAGACGCTCTCGTCGTAGGCGTTGCGCATACACTTGTCCTGGCAGCGGTGGGAGCAGATGGTGCCGGTGATGAAGGGCAGGGCGTTGCGCTGGGTGATGATGCGCAGCGCCTCCTCGTACTTGACCTCGCCTACCTTCATCAGATAGGCGGGGATGTCCTGCTCGATGGGGCAGCCGGAGCGGCAGGGGGCGGAGAAGCAGTCGATGAGGGGCACCTTTTTGTCCAGCTTGCGGCTGGGGATGGGCTTCATGGGCTTTTGATAGTGGCCGTCGGCGGGGATACCCTCCGCCAGAGCGGCCGCCCCGGCCGCGTCCACCCCCTCCCAGGGCTCATAGGAGATGTCCGCCAGGGCCCGGCCGATCTGGCTGAACCGCTGGTAGCCGCCGGGCTTGAGGACGGTGGTGGCCATGGTGATGGGCCAGATGCCCGTGTCAAAGAGGGCCCGCACCGAGTGAATGTCCGCGCCGCCGGAATAGGAGATGCGCAGCTTGCCCTTGAACTCCCTGGCCAGACGGGCCGCCAGGGACAGGGACAGGGGATAGAGGGAGCGGCCGGACATGTACATCTCCTGGCTGGGCAGCTCGCCGGCGGCCACGTCCACGGGGAAGGTGTTGGTGATCTTCACGCCGAACTCCAGGCCCCGCTCGCCGGTGCGCTGCATCAGCCGGTGGAACATGGGAACCGCGTCCTCCCACTGGAGATCCTCGCGGAAGTGGTGGTCGTCGAACTGGATGTAGTCGTAGCCCAGGCCGTCCAGGGTCTTGCGGGCGAACTCATAGCCCAGCAGGGTGGGGTTGCACTTGACGTAGGTGTTCAGGTTCTTTTCGGTGATGAGATAGGTGGCGATGCGCTCGATCTCGTCGGGGGGGCAGCCGTGGAGGGTGGACTCGGTGATGGAGTTGGACACGTGGGGGGTAATGCCACGGACATAGGCCTCGTCCACCTTCTCAAACCGGTCCAGATTGGCCAGAGTCCAGTCCATGCACTCCCGCCACACCTCGGTGCCGGAGGCGTCCTTCATCCCCTCGATGTAGGCATCCACCTTGGGGCTCTGGATGCCCTTGAGATCGTAGCCCACGCTCATGTTGAACACAAAGCCGTCGGGATCGCCCAGCTCCAGCTCCTTCGCCAGCAGCTTGCAGGCGAACCACGCCTTGACGTATTCGGCGAAGGCCTGGGGGACGTAGAGCTCGGTGGACCACTCGCAGTTGTAGCACTCATCCGCGGCGGTGATGCAGGGTTTGCTGACGCACTTGGACAGCTCCTCGCCGTCCATCACCTGCACGGTCTTGACCTCAAAGAAGCGGCTGCCCGCGGCGTAGGCCGCGATGATGTTCTGGGCCAGCTGGGTGTGGGGGCCGGCGGCGGGGCCGTAGGGGGACTCGATCTTCTCCTCAAAGATGGGCAGGGCCTTCCCGCCGGCGTGGCGCACCAGCTTGGATACGCCGAACACGGAGCCCTGGGCGCGGTACTCGCTCAAAATCCAGTTCATCAGGTGGGCAAAGGGCATGGGTCTCATAATATCGCTCATAACGGATGGCCTCCCAAATATGATTCAGATGTGTTCAGACTGGCGGGCGGCCACAAGGGCCGCCCCTACGTCCGGCGCTTACGGTAGGGGCGGCCCTT
>NZ_JH417713.1 GCF_000239295.1 Flavonifractor plautii ATCC 29863 | reverse complement strand
TCCGGCCCGGTGGGGAGGGGGTATTTATTCCTCCATACCGGCCAGCCGGCCCCGTGCGGTGCGGCGGTAGAGCAGCAGGGCGGTGAGGCAGGCGGCGCCCTCGGACAGGAGGAAGGCCAGCCACACCAGAGAGGGCCGGAGCGCGCCCAGCAGCAGGGCCAGCGGGAAAAGGAGCACAAGCTGGCGCAGCAGGGAAACCACCAAGCTGGAATTGGCCGCCCCCAGGGCCTGGAGGGCGGCACAGAGGATCACCGACACCCCGGCGCATACGAAGGAGAGGGCAATGAGGCGTAGGGCGGAGATACCCTCGGCCAGCACGGCGGCATCTGCGTCGAACAGACGGAGGAGAGGGCCGGGGATGGCCAGAAAAACCACGGTGCCCACGGCCATGATGGCGGCGGAGAGCACCAGGGCGAAATGGATGACCCCAGTGATGCGGCTGCGCTGCCGGGCGCCGTAGTTGAAGCTGACAATGGGGATGAGGGCGTTGTTCAGGCCGTTGACCGGCATGAAGAGGAAGGACTGAAGCTTGAAATAGGCCCCCAGAATGAACACGCCGGAGGCGGTGAACAGTGGGAGGATCAGATTCATGCCCAGGTTCATCACCGTGGCCAGGGCCTGCACCAGGATGGCGGGGACGCCCACACGAAACATGGTGCGGATGATGGCGCTGTCCGGGCGGAAGCCCCGGAAGGAGAGGCGCACGATGGAGCTGCGCCGCACCATACACAGCCCCACCACCATGCCCACCACCTGGCCCAGCACGGTGGCCAGGGCAGCGCCAGCCACCTCCATCCGGGGGAAGGGGCCGATGCCGAAGATGAGCAAGGGATCCAGGATGAGGTTGATTACCGCGCCGATGCCCTGGATGACCATAGGGCCCACAGTGTTGCCGGTTGCCTGAAGGGTGCGCTCTCCGGCAAACTGCATGCAGATGCCGACGGAGGCCCCGGTGACGATGGAGAGGTATTGGATGCCGTAGTCGATCACCTGGGGCTGCCCGGGGGCGAAGAGCTCCATAAAGACGGGAGCCAGGCCCACCCCCAGGACCAGAAAGACCACCCAGCAGACCAGATAGACGAAGTAGCCGTTGGCCACTACCCGGTTGGCCTCGTCGGGCCGGCCCTCCCCCAGCCGGCGGGCCAGCAAGGCGTTGAAGCCCACGCCGGTGCCTACGCACACGGCGATCATCAGGGTCTGGATCGGGTAGACAAGCGCCAGGGCTACAAACCCGTCGGAGCTGAGCTGGGCCACGAACATGCTGTCCACCAGATTATAGAGGGCCTGGATCAGCATGGACAGCATCATGGGCCAGGCCATGTTCAGCAGCAGCCGGCGCACCGGCATGACCGCCATCTTGTTTTCCTGCAAAGCAATTCCTCCTGATCAAAAAAGACGGGTACCGAGGACGCGCCTCGATACCCGTCTGCCGCACGGCGTGGCAGCCCGTGCGGCTATAGCTGTTTGGTGTAGCGCAGATCCACGCAGGTCATGTCGTGGGGGAAGGGAATGTGCTCCTCCGTCCCGTCCCAGGCAAAGCCGTGCCGGGCGTAGAAGCGGCGGGCCCCCTCGTTCTCCCGCAGGACAAAGACGTAGCAGTTGAGGTAGTCGTCGGCCCGGAGACGGCGCAGCGCCTCCTCCATCAGCACCGAGCCGTAGCCCCGGCCGGTGCAGGCGGGGTCGGTGTAGAAGGAGATGATCTCTCCCCAGCCCCGGTAGGCCTCGCCGTGGATCACCAGCCCCTCGCTCTGGCGGGGACTGGGCCCCAGCCGCACCGGTCCGTAGGTGCAGCAGCAGACGGGAGTATCCCCGTCGCAGAGCAACAGGCCCCGGCACCGCCCGGTGGCGTAGTCCTCCCGGAAAAAGGGAATCCAGTGATCCTCGGTGATCACGTCCCTCAGGTAGTCGTCGGGCACGTGGCCGGGGTAAGCGGCGTGCCAGCCCCGGGCGTGAATGCGGCTCATGGCCGCAAAGTGTTCCTCCGTGCAGGCGTCTATGATGCGCAGTGAATTCATAAGCAGACCTCGTTTAGCGAGTGGATGAGCCGCCCGCGCCGGGTGGCGCGTACAAGCGTTTTGCCGGAGGCAAAACCTTGATGCCGGGCGAATTCAGTTCGCCCGCGCAGATAAAAAATCGGGGCCCCCGCCCGGCGGAAGCCGGGTGGGGAACTGCGGCTCATGGCCGCGAAGTGCTCTTCCGTGCAGGCGTCCACAAAGGAGAGGGCCTTACACATGAGCGGCCTCCCCAGCCTCCCGGCGCTCCGCCTCCTGCTTGGCCAGGCCCCGGGCGTTGGCCAGCATCAGCTTGATGCGGTTCTCCTGGTTGATCTTGGTGGCCCCGGGATCGTAGTCGATGGCCACGATATTGGAGAAGGGGTAGTCATCCTTGAGCTTGCGGATCATGCCCTTGCCAACGATGTGGTTGGGCAGGCAGCCGAAGGGCTGTGTGCAGACGATGTTGGGGGTGCCGGAGTGGATGAGCTCCAACATCTCGGCGGTGAGCAGCCAGCCCTCGCCCATCTTGTTGCCCTCACCCAGATAGCCCTGGATCAGGCGGCGGAGATCCTCAAAGGTGCCGGGAGCGCGGAAGCCACCCTTCTCCATGGCGGCGATCATGGCCCGCTGGCACTTCTCCACGTAGCCCTTGAGCACTTGGCACACCTTTTTCTTCACCCACTTGCCGCCGTAGATGTTCACGTCCACCTCGCGGTTGTAGATCTTGAAGATGATGAAGTCGGTCAGGCCGGGGACCACCGGCTCGGCCCCCTCGGACAGGAGAAACTCCTCCAGGTTGTTGTTGCCCAGGGGGGAGTATTTGATGTAGATTTCCCCCACCACGCCGACCCGTACCTTGGGCTCCCCGGCCACGGGGATGGCCTTGAAGGCGGCCACAATGCGGTCAAAGTTGGCCACCATGCTCTTGAAGGAGAGGCCCTTGCCCTGGTTCATGGCCTCCAGAAGCTGAGTCTCCACGGCCTCGATGGTCTCGTCGGTCTGGCCCCGGCTGACCTCGTAGGGGCGGACCTGGTTGGCGGTCTGTACGATGATGTCGCCGTACATCATGGCGAACACCGCCTTGCGCAGGGTGTTGAGCCCCAACTTGAAGCCGGGGTTGGGCTCCAGGCCCGACAGGTTGACCGAGATGACGGGGATATAGCTCAGACCCGCCTTCTCCAGCGCTTTGCGCAGCAGATGGATGTAGTTGGAGGCCCGGCATCCGCCGCCGGTCTGGGTGATGAGCAACGCCACCTTATGCATGTCGTACTTGCCGCTCTTCACCGCGTCGATGAGCTGGCCGATGACCAGCAGGGCGGGGTAACAGGTGTCGTTGTGGACGTACTTGAGCCCCTCATCCACGATGCCCCGGTGGTTGGTGGTGAGCATCTCCACGTGGAAGCCCTCGGTCTCCAGAATCCGGGCCATCAGGCCGAAGTGCACCGGAAGCATGGTGGGGAAGAGGATGGTGTACTCCTCCTTCATCTCCTTGGTGAACAGCAGCCGTCCGTTTTCGTCGTATACTAATTCTGCCATAACGGGTGTTCCTTTCGCTTGCAATGGGAGCGCCGCGCGCTCAAAGGGAATTGGCCCCCACCGACTCGCGGGCCGGCGGCGAGCTGGCCGTCAATGACGGCATCAAACTCCTGTTGTGCTATAAAAAGTCGGGATGGTCAGCCCCGGGCATCCTGCGCCTGGCGGGCCTCCATGGCGGCCATCAGGGAGCGGATGCGGATCTTGACCGCCCCCAGATTGCTGATGTCGTCGATTTTGAGCTGGGTGTAGAGCTTTCCGCCCTTTTCAAGGATGTCCCGCAGCTCGTCGGTGGTGATGGCGTCGGTGCCGCAGCCGAAGGAGACCAGCTGCACCACCTGCATGTCGGGCTGGGTGCATACATAGCGTGCGGCGTTATACATACGGCTCTGGAAGGTCCACTGGTTGAGCACCTTCCGGGGGGCATAGCCCTCCAGATAGCTCAGAGCGTCCTCGGTGACCAGCACGAAACCGAAAGAGGTGATCAGATCGTTGATGCCGTGGTTGATCTCCGGATCGATGTGGTAGGGCCGGCCGCAGGCCACGAGGATGGGCATGTGGTGGTCCCGGGCGTGGCGGATGTACTTCATGCCGGTCTCCCGCACGTCGTGGACATAGGCGTCGTAGGCCGCGTAGGCCGCCTTGGCCGCCGCCGCGGTCTCCCGCCTGGGAATGCTGAAATGCTCCTCCATGAGCTGGGCGATGCGCTTTTCAAAGTCCTTGTGCCGCCACAGGCCCACGTAGGGGTTGAGGAATTTGGTCTGCTTGAGCAGGGGAACGTTGGCGGCCAGCAGCTCAGGGTAGTAGGCCACCACCGGGCAGTTGTAGTGGTTGTCGCCGATGCCCTCGTCGTTGTTATAGGACATGCAGGGGTACCAGATGGCGTCCACGCCCTCCTCCACCAGGGCCTCCACATGGCCGTGGAGCAGCTTTGCGGGGTAGCACACGGTGTCGGACGGGATGGTGTGCTGGCCCTTGAGGTAGAGCTTGCGGGAGGACTCGGGGGAGAGCACCACCTCGAAGTTGAGGCGGGTAAAGAACTCGAACCAGAAGGGCAGGTTTTCATACATGTTCAGCCCGAAGGGGATGCCCATGCGGCCCCGGACGCCGGAGCCGTTCCCCTTGCCCTGGAGGGCGCGGAGCTTCTTGTACTTGTAGGTCATCAGATCGGGGTTCTCCACCTTTGCCTTGCCCAGGGGGCGGGAGCAGCGGTTGCCCGAGATGAAGCGCCGCCCGCCGTCAAAGGTGTTGACGGTGAGGGAGCAGTGGTTGGTGCACAGGTTGCAGGTGGTGGGCTTGGCGGTGTGGGAGAAGGACTGTAGAGCCTCCTCGCTCAGCAGCGCGCTCTTCTCCAGGTGCAGATCCCTGGCGTAGAGGGCCGCGCCGAAGGCGCCCATGATGCCCGAGATGGTGGGCCGGGTGACGTTGCGGCCCAGCTCCTGCTCGAAGGCCCGGAGCACCGCGTCGTTGTGGAAGGTGCCGCCCTGCACCACGATGTGCTGGCCCAGATCGTCGGCGTTGGCGGCCCGGATGACCTTGTAGACCGCGTTCTTGACGATGGAGATGGACAATCCCGCGGAGATGTCCTCCACGCTGGCCCCGTCCTTCTGGGCCTGCTTGACGCTGGAGTTCATGAATACGGTGCAGCGGGACCCCAGGTTGACCGGGTGCTTGGCCAGCAGGCCCAGCTTGGCAAAGTCGGCGATGGTGTAGCCCAGGGCCTTGGCAAAGGTCTCGATGAAGGAGCCGCAGCCGGAGGAGCAGGCCTCGTTGAGCATGATGGAGTCCACCGCGCCGTTGCGGATTTTGAAGCACTTCATGTCCTGGCCGCCGATGTCGATGATGAAGTCCACGTCGGGGTTGAAGTGGCGGGCGGCGCTGTAGTGGGCCACCGTCTCCACCAGCCCGGCGTCGCAGGAGAAGGCATTTTTGATGAGGTCCTCGCCGTAGCCGGTGACGGCCGCGCCCTTGATGGTGATGCGGCTGCCGCACAGCTTGTAGATCTCCCGGAGCTGCTCCAGCACGATGGCCACCGGGTTGCCCAGGTTGGAGTGGTAGTAGGTGTAGAGCAGTCCGCCGTCGGCGGTGATCAGCGCGATTTTGGTGGTGGTGGAGCCGGCGTCAATGCCCAGCCAGGCGGCGCCGGTGTAGGTGTGTATGTCCACCTCGGGGGGGTGCATGGCGTTGTGACGGGCCAGGAAGGCGTCGTACTCCTCCTGGCTGTCAAAGAGGGGGGGCATGGTGTCCACCAGGCCCACGCTGTCCACGCTCTTCTCCAGCCGGTCCAGCACCTCGTCAAAGGAGCGCTCGCCGTAGTCGGAGGAGCACAGGGCCGCGCCCATAGCGGCGAAGCAGTCGCCGTCCTCGGGGAACACGGCGTGGTCGGCGTCCAGCTTCAGGGTCTCCACGAACCGCTGCCGCAGGCCCATGAGGAAGTGGAGGGGGCCGCCCAGGAAGACGATCTTGCCCTTGAGCTCCCGGCCCTGGGTGAGGCCGGCCACCGTCTGATCCACCACGGCCTGGAAGATAGAGGCCGCCACGTCCTCCTTCCGGCCGCCCTGGTTGAGGATGGGCTGGATGTCGCTCTTGGCAAAGACGCCGCAGCGGGAGGCGATGGGGTAGATCTTCTCGTGGCGCAGGCTCAGCTCGTCCAGCTCGTTCACCGTCACGTTCATGAGGGTGGCCATCTGGTCGATGAAGGCGCCGGTGCCGCCGGCGCAGGAGCCGTTCATCCGCTCCTCCAGCGCGCCGCCGAAAAAGATGATTTTGGCGTCCTCGCCGCCCAGTTCGATGACCGCGTCGGTGTCGGGTATGTACTGGTTGACGGCGGCGGCGGTGGCGTACACCTCCTGCACGAAGTCGATCTCCGCCGCCTTGGCCACGCCCAGGCCGGCCGAGCCGGTGATGACGATGCGCACCTGCCGGCCGGCGAGCCGGTCCGCCAGAGAGCGCAGAGTCTCGGCGGCCCGCTCCCGGGCCTTGGAGTAGTGCCGCTCATAGGAGCGGAACAGCAGTTTGTTTTGTTCGTCCAGCAGCACCACCTTGACAGTGGTGGAGCCAATATCAATGCCAATACGAAGGCTCATTCGATTCACCTTATATCCTTTATCAGAATTCGTACCGTACATAATATATCAAAATTTGATTTTTTACAACCCCAAAGCGGCGAAATACAGGATGTTCCGTAGTCGGAAGGAATCTCCGTCGGATTCTGAAATGCTGTTGACAAATAATATTATACAGAATATAATATTGGTGAAATGAAAGGAGGCGGCGTCATGACCTTTCCATTGGGTGCTCCCCTGTTGGATGCCTGCGTGCTGGCGGTGCTGGAGAAGGAGGACGCCTACGGCTACAGCCTGACCCAGCGGATGAAGGAGGTGGTGGAACTGTCCGAGTCCACCCTCTATCCGGTGCTGCGGCGCTTGCAGCAGAGCGGATGCCTGACGGTGTATGACAAGCCCTTCCAGGGGCGCAACCGGAGGTACTACGCCATCACCCCGGCGGGGCGGGCCCTGCTGGCGGGGTACCGGAAGGAGTGGGCGCGCTATCGGGGGCAGATTGAGGAACTTTTGCTGGACGAAAAGGAGGAGCGGCATGAATAAGGCGGAATTCCTGGCGGGCCTGCGGGACGCGCTGGCGGGAAAGCTCCCGTCCGGGGAGCTGGAGGACGTGCTGTCCTATTATGAGGAGTATTTCGCCGACGCGGGTGAGGAGCATGAGGCGGAGGCGGCCGAGGGGCTGGGGTCCCCCGCCTCCGTGGCGGCCCAGGTGCTGGAGGGGCGGACGGGGCAGGCGCCCTCCGCAGCGTCCGCCGAAAGGCGGCCGAGGCGGCTTTGGCCCGTCGTACTCGGCATCTGCGCCGCCGCGCTTCTGCTCCTGGGCGTGGGCATCAGGCTGGTATTCCTGGCCCAACGGATGCCCGACGCACCGGCGGCAGGGGAACGGCAGCCGGTTGCGGCAGGACAGGAGCCTGTGGTGGTGGAGCAGGACCCGGTTTCCACACCGCCGGAAAACAAGTTGGAGCTGGAGCCCTTTACCGCCTTAGACATCGATGTGGGCATTGGTGATATCCGCATGGAGGAGGGGGACGGCTGGTATCTGAGTCTGACCAGCGGTGGCCAAGACGGAGACGGCACACCTTACCGGCTGAACCACAGCCAGAGCGGTGACACGCTGGAGATCTGGAGCACACCGGAGAATATATCGGGTGACGGCAGCCCGAAGGGCGAGGTGGTGCTCACCGTCCCGGAGGGAACGGTGCTCAATCGGGCGGAGATCTCCATAGGTGTGGGCGCGCTGGACTGGAGCGGCTGCGCCGTGGAGGGCCTGCTGCGGGCCGAGAGCGGCGTGGGCGGGCTGGATGTGACGGCTCCGGTGGGGGAGGCCGAGCTGATCTCCGGCGTGGGCGACGTGGCCCTGAGAGCGGCGGGAAGCGGGGCGGACTACGCCTACCAGTTGACCACGGGCACCGGCGAACTTCAGGTGGACGGGGAGAAAGCGGGCCCCTTCTTCGCGTCCGGCGGCGCGGGGGACAGGGTACTGACTCTCTCCAGCGGCACGGGGGACGTGTGCCTGGACTTTACAGACGAATAGCCCTTTCATGGAATTTTAATGTTTTTTACGGTTGCGGATTAAGAAAAACGTGTTATGATCTCTCCAGACTCGAACGAGAGGACGGAGCATATGACACGAGAGGAGTATCTGGCCCAGTTGCGGGCCCTGCTCACGGGGCGGACGCCGCCCGACGAGCTGGAGCGCATTCTGGCCTACTACACGGAATACTTTGACGAGGCGGGCCCCCAGGGGGAGGGACGGGTGATCCGGGAACTGGGCACCCCGGCCGAGCTGGTGGGCCGCGTCCTGGGAGCACAGCGGAGCCGGACGGTTCCGGCGGAGCGGGATTGCCCGCCAGAGGGCGCCGCCCGGGAGCGGCACGGCCTGGGTACACTGTGGAAGGTGCTGCTGGCCATCTGCGCCGCCCCCATCGCCATCCCGCTGATCCTCGTGGTGGTGGCGATGGTATTGGGCCTTGTCGTCCTGATCCTCGCCCTGGTGGCCGGAGTGGCCGTG
Organism: Flavonifractor plautii ATCC 29863; assembly: GCF_000239295.1. Classification (GTDB taxonomy): domain Bacteria; phylum Bacillota; class Clostridia; order Oscillospirales; family Oscillospiraceae; genus Flavonifractor; species Flavonifractor plautii. Next base: position 3,863 of record NZ_JH417713.1, on the reverse strand, counting down.
GGCGGGGTGGTGGCCATCGGGGCGGGGGTCTTTACCGCCTGCGCGGGCTTTTCAGTGCTGTTCAGCGCGGGCCTGCCCACCATGATGTTCTTCTGCGGCGTCGGCCTGCTGTCCAGCGGCGTGGGGCTGCTCCTCATCGCGGGCAGCTTCCTGCTGGCCGGGCTGTGCTTCCGCGGCATGGCGGCGCTGCTGGGCCGCTGGCTGAATCGAAGGGAGGTGCGGGCATGAACATGCCGGCAAAGGTATGCCTGGGGGCTGGTGCCTTCCTGGTCATGTCGGGGGGGTTGCTGGCCATCACGGGCTTTGCCATGGGGGCACAGACCCACCTGGACCTCGACTGGGGCAGGGCACATAAAAGCGAAACGCCGGTGGATACCGGCGCTCCCCATGTGGAGGAGGGGACGGCGCTGCCGGCCTTCTCCCGGCTGGACGTGGATGTGAGCATTGGGGACGTGACCGTGGAGTACGGCGGGGATTACGGAATTTCCCTGACCAGTTGGGGCGGAATTCAGTTGGAGTATGAGCTGGACGGGGATACCCTCAAGGTACGCAGCGGGTCGGGTGCCTGGGAGCTGTCTGACTGGGAGCACGAGGTCGCGGCGGTGATCACGCTGCCCGAGGGGGTTGCCCTGGAGTCGGCGGACATCCGCACCGCTCTGGGAGATGTGACGCTCACGGGGGTGACCGCCGGGACCCTGGCTGCGGGGAGTGAAATGGGGTCCCTGGCGCTCTATGGCGTGGAGGCGGCGGATGCCGCGCTCGCGGTTTCCATGGGCGATCTGACGGCGGAGGGCCTGACCACCCGCAGCTCTTGCACCGTGGAGAATGCTATGGGCGACGTCTATCTGGATGGGAATTTCCGGGGGAATACGGAGTGCACCCTGTCCATGGGGGATCTGGAGCTGTATACCGGAGAACCCATCGACGACTACGGCCTGGACATGCACCTGTCCATGGGAGAGCTGACCCTGAACGGCTCGGAACAGCGCCCGGTCATGACCAGCCCCGGCGGCCCTCATTCCTTGAAGGTGACCAGTGATATGGGGGATGTGCGGGTGGAATTCGGCGGATAGCGCTCTCTGTTTCAAAACGCGGCCCCGCCCTTGCGGCGGGGCCGCGTTTCTGCTATAGTAGAAAGAACGCGAAAGGAGGGAGTGGGGCAGAATGGAACCGCTGCAGCCGCATCAGAGCCGGTGGTACCGGCGCACCGATCCCCAGGGGCGGGCCTTGCTGGCCCTGCTGCTTCCCCTGGCCGGGGTCTACCTGTGCCAACTGGTCACCCTCCAGGAGCCGGCGGCGGCGTGGGCGTGGATGGGGAGCCACGCCGGTGCGGCGGGGTACACCTATCTGGTGCTGCTGCTGGCCCAGCTCCTGGTGACCACCCTGACCGACAGCCTGCTCTGCGGCCAGCTCCTCACCCTCCTGCCCTGCCTGCTGCTGTCCGTCGCCAGCCATCTGAAGCAGGCGGTCAACGGTGTCCCCCTGCTGGTCAGCGACCTGGCCATGGCGGGGCAGGCGGGGCAGGTGGCGGGTTTCCTCCGCCCCGGCATGGAGCTGGGGGAGGGCACCTGGGGGGGCATAGCCCTGGCGGCGCTTCTGTTCCTGGCGGCCTTTGTCTGGTCCCGCCCGGCCCGGCCCCTGGACGGCCGGCGGCGGCTGGGCGTGCTGGGACTTCTGGCCGCCCTGCTGGCCTGGGTGCTGCTGAGTCCGGCCTCCGCCGTGCTGCTGGCCGGGGAGGAGGGGGAGAGCCAGTCCATGCGCAACGACCGGCTGGGCCTTCTGGCCGGGCTTTACAGCGCCGCCCGGGAGAGCGCCATGGCCGAGCCGGACAGCTACAGCGAGGACGGCATGAACCGCATCCTGCTCCAGCTCCGGGCGGAGGCAGAGCAGTCGGCGGAGCCGGCGGTCAAGCCCAATGTGGTGCTGGTGGTGTCGGAGAGCTTCTTTGACCCCACCCGCCTGCCGGGCGTGTCCTTTTCCGCCGACCCGGTGCCCAACTTCCACACCCTGGCGGAGGCGTTCCCCAGCGGCGTCTTCCTGTCCAACACCTACGCCGGGGGTACCGGCAACGTGGAGATGGAACTGTTCACCGGCATCCCTTCCGCCTTCCTGGGGGCGGGGGAGTCCCTCACCGGCCTGGGCGATACGTCGGCCTACCGCCGTGTGCCTTCGCTGGCCCGGGTATTCGGGGCGGCGGGGTATGAGACCCTCTTTGTCCACTCCTACAACGACGAGCTCTATGACCGGGCACGCAATATCCCCGCCCTGGGCTTTGACCAGATCATTTATCAGGACGACTTCCTTGTGGACAAGACTTATGCCGGGGGCTATGTCTCCGACGACACCCTGGCCGACGAGCTGATTGCCCGCTTCGAGGCCAAGGGGGACGGCCCGGTGTTTCTCTACGGCCTGACCATGGAAAATCACCAGCCCTACTTCGGCGGCAAGTTTAACACCCCGGCGCCGGTGGCGGCGTCGGCGGACAACCTGAGCGGGGAGGAGGCGGGGGTGCTGGACGCTCTGGTTCACGGCCTGACCGACGCGGACGCCGCCCTGGGCAAGCTGACAGACTACTTCGCCCAGGCAGAGGAGCCCACTATCCTGGTCTTTCTGGGGGATCATCTGCCGGGACTGTCACTGGGCGGGGACGATACGCTCTATACCCGCCTCGGCTATGCGTCCTCGGCGGATACCGGAAGCTGGGACGCGGAGGAGCTCAAGCGGATGCACAGCACCGACTTCCTGGTGTGGAACAACTTTGGGGCGGAACTGGAGGCGCCGGCGGAGGTGAGCTGTACCGGCCTGGGGACGTATCTGCTGGGGTGGGCGGGGCTGCCCAAGCCCCTGTATTTCCAGTGGGTGTCCGCCGCCATGGAGGAGATGACCCTCTACCGGGAGCGGCTTTTCGTAGCCGCCGACGGCACCCCCTCCCACACGCCTCCAGAGAATTGCGAACCCCTGGTGGCGGCGTGGCGCAACATCGTTTATGACATGCTCTACGGGGAACAGTACATTACCGGCCAGCTCACCGAATAGACGGGGCTTTCATAAGATTTTAATCTCTCTTTCAGAACGGTTAAAGCTGGGACTGCTATTCTTTGGACAGAATATGAGAGGGGGCAGAATCCATGAAAAAGCACCTGCTTCCCTGTCTGGCCGCGCTGTTTCTGCTGCTGACGGCCTGCGGGGTGGGGCACATGGGGGTGCATGCCCTGGAGGATATCACCGATGCGGATATCGTGGCCAACGAGATGGGATATTCGGCGGTTCTCTGGCAGAGCTACAGCGATACCTTCTCCTGCGAGGCGAGCTGGGAGAGCTTCCGCGGGGTGGAGTACCTCTGGACCCTGCCGGGAAACGAAGCGCGGACGGTGCACGTGACCTATGCCGAGCAGGAGTGCGGCGACTACCGGGTGGTGCTGGTACTGCCCGACGACACTGTGGTGGAGCTGGAGGAGGGGGAGAACACGGTGGAGGTGCCGGAGGGGAGCACCTGGATGGCCGTGGCCGCCGCCGGGGGCGGTGGGGCCTTCACCGCCCAATGGGAATCATAAATGACCCTAAAAAAGCCGCCCGCCGCATAATCGCGGCCTATTCAATAAAGATGCTTGTACGAGACAAAACCAGCGGGTAAAACATCAAATAAGAGACAATAATAAGTAAAAACGGGCGGTATCCCATGTAGTCCCATGGGATACCGCCTGTTCCTTTTTGTTCCATCGTAGTAGCGGTAAATTTGGGTAAAACCGTCCTTTATACCTCCCGGGGCGCTTTACCGGAAGACCCAAAAGTCCTTGTGGCTCTAGCATCTTCCTCTCTGCGCTCCTCGATGGCCTCTTTCAGTAACATGTCCTTGACCTTCA
>NZ_JH417712.1 GCF_000239295.1 Flavonifractor plautii ATCC 29863 | reverse complement strand
TAAACTGGTTCCAATGTCAAGGACAATTTTTTGACAGTAACAGATACAAAATAACCACCGTTACTGGTGAAAAAAGCGTAAGCACAGCATGGCCGCCATATTAATGCCGGCCATGCTGTGCTTATAATAGGGGGTGTTTTTTTTTTGCAGATTTACTAAGTCTGTTGCGGCAACGGGGTTACTGGGTTCACTCTATCGCATTGATAAGTATCACAAAGGCGAATAGAGAAAGTACCTTAAAAAAGTTCACGCATTTTGTAAATATAAGCGAGTTCTGGATGGGCTCCCCAGTTTTCTCCATTGTATAGCTGCAAAATCAGGTCAGCTGATGCGGTCATCAAATAGGCCCTTGCTTTTTGGGATAGTTCAAGAATTTCTCTCAGATGGGATATCTGTTGAAGCGCAAGTTCTTTGGAGCGGGTCCACTTCGCTATTTCGCGGCGCAAGATGCGTTGATCCCTTGCTATGACGAATTCTGGGTCCTTTTTCTTTCCTTGAGCCATAGCGCGTTTCTTTGCGCTGGCCTCTCTGTACTTTTTGGCCTTCTCCTCTGCCGCGCGGCGACGGGCGGCTATCAACGCCTGGATTGGCATAAGTTCTGTCGCCTTGATGCCGTAGTAGTTGTCCACCGGGTAGATACCAGTGGTAACATAGGTGTAGTATTCAGATGGAGTTAGCCCCGCCAGCGCATATTGGTAATGTCGATGGTTATAGGCATCAATATAGCCGCTGATCATCCGGCTTACAGTTGACGCGTCTGGACATAGCGCCACGAGGTCAAGCAATTCACATTTCAGCCGTCCGAAAAATGATTCCATGGGGGCATTGTCCTGAGAATTGCCCCTATCGGAAACAGACTGGAGAAAACCGTCATCTGACAGCAGCCTCTGGAATGTGGTCGAGAGGTACTGAGAACCTTGGTCGCTATGGATCACACATGCAGCACCTCGCAGTTCGTGTCCATGGTTCTCCATCATAACGTCATAGGCGGACTTGACAAGCGAGACTGTCATGCGGGAGGACACGCAATGCCCCAAGATCTCTTTTGTATAAGCATCCTTAAAAGCGCAAAGATAAATCGGTGTACGCACAGGGCCATAATACAAATAAGTGATATCTGTCAAAATAACTCTGCGGGGACCAACGGAGAAATTCTGTTTCACCGCGTTTTTCGGGGAGGAATATTCGTGATTGTGTGTGGCCTGATTCTTATAAGCGTCCTTCCTGGGTCTGTTGGCCACGAGATTCATTTCTTTCATAACCTTTCGACAGCGTTTTATACTGATACTGATATTGAACTCGCGCCATAGATGGGTCTGAAAGGTCCTTTTTCCCGGAACATATCCAAGTTTTCTCACGATTTTCCTAAACTTTTCTTTCAATTGCTCCTGTTGTTCTTTCTTTGCGGCACAGGAGCTGTCTATATCTTTTTTACGCCTGACCCACGAATAGTAGCCGGATCTGGACACTCCAAATATGTGAAGGCATTGCACGATAGACAGACCGTCCGCTCTATCCGCTTGTCTACGGATAAAGGAATCTACCATATAGAAACGGTCGGCGCTTACACCTTCGGATTCAATGATATAGTTGTGTCCTCCAATGCGGAACGGAGTTTTTTTTGAGCTGCAACCAGCTCCTCCAAATAGGCATTTCTGGCTTTCAGATAGGCCAGTTCTTCCAGAGGGGACATGGCCCCCATAGCCTCTCTGGGTACAGAGCCATCATAGCTGGAGGGATCTGCGGTGAACAAACGACCCTCCCGGCCCAACTGCATCGCCCGCTTTCCTGCGGAATTCGCGCGGTCCTCTCCGAGTACAGCGGTGGAAAACCCAAGGCTGTTATACGCTGCCACATAGGTCATATGCTCCTCGGAGATCTTCTTATACATGGCAACATAAAAGTCCTTCGTGTAAATAATATCCCGCCCACGAAAATCCTTTAGGAACGGATTATCCAGAAACGGCTGAATCTCCTCTGGCGGCTGCCTGGTCATTCTGTTTTGTTTCATATTCCCTCATCCGCCCACCTTTCTCATACTCCTAAATTTTTTGCCCGTTCAATGGCTCGTTGGGCAGCTTTTTCTTTCATCTGCTGATACTTTTCTTCTTCCTTTGCGATGTAGAGCGAGAATTCAGCTTCGTTCATGGCCAGAAGATACTGCTCGTACTCGACTGGCGTCATGCGGCCCTTATCCCACATGCGGCGTTCATAATTGTAATACTCTGCATATCGCGCGACAAGTTCCCTCAACTCCTCGATATCTTTGCATTCCGAATACGGACACTCATCTTTAAAATGTCCAAAGAAAGACTCTTGTGGGGCGTTGTCCTGGCAATTTCCTCGTTTGGACATCGATTGTGTGTAACCTCTTTTGCTTACTTCCTGCTGGAATGCGCCAGACAGATAAACTGTCCCCTGGTCAGAATGATAAAGTCCACCGCTGACACATGGGTGAAGATCTGATTGACGCAGTGTGGCAAGCGCCAGTTCCAAGTCATTGTGTTCGCTGACTAAAAACGCAACTAACTTGCTGGTGACGGGATCGAGCAGTGCTGAGCCATATGCCTTGCATCCGTCGCCATAGAGAAGATGTGTAACGTCTGTCAGCCGTACTTCATTGGGCCGGTAAAGGCGGAATCTGCGCTGCAGCAAATTAGGTCTCACATTCTTTTTCAGTGCCGCTCCACCCATGCGCTTGGAAGGCGCTGCCTTCCGAATCGACGATGTGAGGTTGTACGTTTTCATAATACGGCGTATCTTTTTCAGCCCCATACGCTTTCCCGTCAGAGCTGGCATCATCATATAGATCTGCCTTGAGCCTTTGGCAAACCCCTTGTATTCCATAACGGTTCGAATCAGTTCGGCATCCTGCTCGTCTTGTGCGTTTCTCTGTACTACCGACTGTCCATAGGTGCCATTCTTCAGTATGGTATAATATGACGCACGAGAAATCTTCATGAGAGAGAGTATTTTTCTAACGCTATACTTTCTTCCTGGGTCTGGCGGAAGATCCCGGAGCCACAGGCAGAGCGATTTCTTCTGCAGAACATTCAGAGAAGAAACAATATCTCCAATTTGAAGAAACCCTTTTTCTACAATACTGTCCAATGCCCGCATCCTATTTCTAAGGATTTTCCGTGTGGGAGAGGCGTTTATTGTCTCTCCGTCAGCCGGTGTAGCCCATGCAGCCAAAACTCGGCTCATGCGATATCGCTCCGTTACTGAAAATATCTCCGGGTCAATATCAAACACACGGAGGATGTCGTCGAATGCCAGTACTGCAATAGGTGCGGCAGCCTCAAAGAATGCCTTATTCAACTCTATTTTTTCACGGGTGGCTGTTTGGACATAAGGATGTTTACGATACTGCTCTACCGTGGCGGCAGTATAATAAGCTGTACGGCCCCTTGTAGCACTGCGGTTTGTGTCCTGCCCAGATGAATGTTCAAATTTTTCTTGCAGCCAGTATATTTTGTGGTAGCCCATGTCTGCTGGCGAAATCCCAGCGGACAGCAAACCATCTTCTATGGACTGTTGGGGATAGTTTCGGTATAGCTCCGCCTCAAAATCCGGATGTAAAATCAGTCTGTTGACATCCCAAACAAATTTTCCGCTTTCAACCAATTCCTCCGCAGTCATGGTTGGCATATATATTGTTTTGGCCCAGTTTGCCTGGGTTTCCGGCGATGCCTTTGAAAACTTCGGACGCCCACCCCGTTTAAAAACAGATTCCACTGACTTTGTGAAGTTTAGGCCAAGGCGCTGGGTATCAAATCCGTTTGCCTCCAGCATCCTTCTGACAGTTGACCGCTCTGGCCTCCGTATCCACGCCTCATAGACCTGCTGTCTGAACTCTATTGTCAGCAGCAAACGGTTTTCCCGCACCTCCAGCACATTTGGATTCTTTTTCAGGGCTTCTATTTCTTCAGGCGAATACCGTTTGGGAACAAATTTAACAGCCATTTTCCACCCATAGCCTCTGTCCTATTTTGCACGATGATCTTGACCTCTGTCAAGGCAGTGTCTACAGCGTTTACTCTTTTGTCAAACTACTGTCTATTTTCTGTGTACCACTGTCAATCTCTGGTCTGTCTTTCGTGCTTTTTTGTCAGAGTACTGTCCTTTCTATAGGTACCATTTTA
>NZ_JH417711.1 GCF_000239295.1 Flavonifractor plautii ATCC 29863 | reverse complement strand
CCAAGGGAGAGGCCGGCCCTTCAGGGGCTTTCTTTTACGCCGGGCGGGTCTGCTCCGCATCTTCGTCCGCACCGCCGGCATCCAGCTCGGCGACGGGGAGAACGATGGTCATGCGGGTGCCCACGCCGGGCCAGGAGCGCACCTCGAACCAGCCGCCGTGGCGGTCCACGATCCACTTGGCGATGGCCAGCCCCAGCCCGGTGCCGCCGGTCTGGCGGGCCCGGGACTGGTCGGTGCGGTAGAAGCGGTCGAACACGTGGGGCAGGCTGCCGGCGTCGATGCCCTGGCCCTCGTCCTGGACGGAGAGGCGGGCCATGCCGTCCCGCAGGGCGGCGGACAGGGTGATGTGCCCTCCGGCGGGGGTGTATTTGATGGAGTTGTCCACTAGGATGCGCAGGGCCTGCTTGGTCAGTCCCACGTCGGCGCAGACCGGCACGGCCCCCTCCCACCGGGCGGAGAAGGTGTGGGTCTGGTCGATCATCCCGGTCTCCTTGAGCACCTCGGCGGCCACCTCGGTCAAGTCGAAGGTCTCCATCTCAATGTGCATGGAGTCGTTGTCCCCCCGGGCCAGGAAGAGAAGCTGCTCCACCAGCTCCTTCATGGAGTCGGCCTCCTGCCGGATGGCGTCGATGGCCTCCTGGCGGGTGGCGGGGTCGTCCTTGCCCCAGCGGTTGAGCAGGTTGGCGTAGCCCTGGATCACCGCGATGGGGGTGCGCAGCTCATGGCTGGCGTCGGAGACGAAGCGCATCTGGGAGCGGTAGGCCTCGTTGATGCGGTCCAGCATGGCGTTGATGGCCTGGGCCAGGGTTTTCAGCTCCTTCTGGGTGCCGGGCAGGTCGATGCGCCGGTCCAGATGGGTGGCGTTGATCTCGTCCAGCTTGCCCGCCAGGGCCTTCAGCTCCTCCGGCGACATGCGCTCCACCTGGTTGAGCTTGGCGGCGGTGGCGGCCAGCTCCTGGATGGGGCGGAGTACCTTCTTAATGGAGCCGGCGTTCTTGAACAGGTTGGTCACCAGGCTGGCCAACTGGCAGATGAACAACACCCGGGCGGCAAAGACGAAGATGGCTGCGGGCTGGGTCAGATCCAGCCGGATGGCGTAGGGCTCGTCCCCCGGCATCTGGAGGGTGTAGCTGGTGGCGTCGCCGGAGGAGAAGGTGACCAGCAGAAGGAGATCCACCGTGCCGGGGTTGAAGTAGCGCACGCCGCCCCGGGTCTCCTCCGGCGAGGGCAGCCAGCCGGGCAGGCGGAGGCCGTCCGCCTCCGGCGTGCCGGCGGTGACGGTGTAATCCCCTGCCGTCATCCACTCCGTGGCCTCCGCCGAGGGGACGCCCCGCTCCTCCACCAGAGTGCTGATCTGGGCCGCCTGCTGCTCCGACCAGACGAACAGGCCGCCGCAGAACAGGAACAGCAGCAGCAGATCCATGGTGAAATAGATGCCCAGCAGCCGGAAAAAGAGGCGTGTGTTGAGCCGGGCCACGATGGAGGACTTGATGCGCCCCGGCGGGCGCTTGTTCGCTCTGTGTGCCATGGGAACTCCCTCCTCCTAATCCCCGTCCAGCCAGGCCAGCACGGGCGCCAGACGCTCCGGGGAAACCCAGTCGCCCCCGTCCCGGAAGGCGTCCCGCATGGCCCGGTCGGCCTCCGTCTCCGCCGGGGCCCTGGACACCAGCCGGGCCATGGGGGCCATCATGGCGCGGTAGAAGCCGGTGAGCTTCTCCGGGGCGTAGCCGCCCCGGAGGTAGAACAGGGGAACGCCCTCCAGCCGGTTGTCCCGGCGCAGCTTGGCCTCCTCCACCTCCGCCGCCATGCCCACGGCGCACACCGCCGCCGTCCGGAAGCGGCGGCGGGCCCCCTTCAGGCCCTTGATCCCCCCAGCGCACAGCCAGCCCAGGTAGATAACCGCCGTCCCCCGGGGCAGGGCGGCGGCCTCCTTCAGCGGGCGGCAGGGCAGGCCGGTGCGCTCCGCCAGCAGGGCGGCGTACCGGGCGGTGAAGCCGGTCTGGCTGGTGTAGACGATGGCGGCCGCGTTCATTGTCCTTCCTCCCGAATCACATAGCCCACGCCGCGGACGGTGTGGATGAGCTTGATACCGAAGTGCTCGTCGATTTTGGCCCGCAGAAAGCGGATGTATACGTCCACTGCGTTGGTCTCCCCCACGAAGTCGAAGCCCCACACATGGTCCAGCAGGGACTCCCGGGAGATGACCCGCTCCTTGTTCTCCAGCAGGTAGCGCAGCAGATCGAACTCCCGGCGGGTGAGCTCCACCCCCTCGCCATTCACGCTCACCTCGTGCCGGTCGGTGTCCATGGTGAGGGGACCGGCGGTGAGCAGGCTCCGGGGCGGCTCCGCGGCCTGGGCGGGGCGCTTGCGCAGGGCCGCCCGGATGCGGGCCAGCAGCTCCTCGATGGCAAAGGGCTTGGTAATGTAGTCGTCCGCCCCCATGTCCAGGCCGGACACCTTATCCACCACGGTGTCCCGGGCAGTGAGCATGATGACGGGCATGGCGCTCTCCCGCCGCAGGCGGCGCAGCACCTCCATGCCGGACAGGGCGGGCAGCATGATGTCCAGCAGCACCAGGTCGAACTCCCCCGACAGGGCCCGGTCCAGCCCGGCGCGCCCGTCGAAGGCCTTCTCCACCTCGTACCCCTCGTATTGGAGCTCCAGCTCCACCATGCGGGCCAGCTTCTCCTCGTCCTCCACCAACAGGATTCTCTCTGCCATCTCTCTCGCTCCTTACTTGCCTTTTTTCCCCCTGGATTTGTCGAATTCCCGCTTGAATTCGTCCCGTACCTGGCCCACCGCGTCCCCCACCTTGGCGGACACCTGGTTGACCACCTCGCCCACCCGGTTTTTGTCCAGATCCGGGCCGGAAAAGCGGTATTTACAGCCGAAGAACAGGCCCACCACCAGCAAGGGCAGGGAGATCCAGTAGGCCACCAGCACCAGCAGGATCAGGATCAGCACGGGCAGGGCGGTCATCCGCTCCCCGTTGCGCCACACCTCAAACTGGTTGACCGTGCAGTGGCGCAGCAGATCCACCGCCGCCGCCAGCAGCTCCCGCAGGCGGGCGCGCCAGCTTCCCCGCTCCTCCCGGCCGCGGTGGCCGCCCGCGGTCACGGCCAGCCCCCAGAACCGCTTCTCGTCCTTCCCGGACGCCTCCGGCCCCCGGGTGGGCCCGGAGGGCGGCGGCTCCGGGGCGGCCCCAGGCTGGGTGGTGAAAAAAGCGCCCCGCCCGCCGCCCGGCGGAATCCGGCCCTCCCGCTCCAGCAGGATCAGGGCGTCCAGCAGATCGCCGTCACAGGCCTCCAGGGCCCGCCGGGCCTCCTCATAGGAGACTGCCGCGTGCGCGCGGAGCCGTTCCACCTGTTCCAAAGTCACTGACATAGAGGCCACCACCCTTTCAACGGTTTTGTAATTACAGTATACCCAAGCCGCAGGGCGGATGGAATTGATCTTTCCTTAAAAACACATTAAAAGTCCATCTAATTTTATAACTAAAAATACTAGAATAACAAGGAGAATGCACAATAAAAACAACTTTTTTGAACTTTTGATGCGTTGTTCTATTTGCACATATTTAAGAAGAAAGTTACAAATACTTAGGAAACCTTCTGGATCTCTTTAGCCAAAAACGAAACATCTACGTGCGTATAGTGCTCGGTAACATCTCCATCGGAATGCCCTAAGATGCGCTTTATAGCGACTTCGTCCACCCCGGCCATTCTCATCCGAGACGCGGCGGTATGTCTGCACCAATGAGGGGTGGCGGAAAGGAGTCCTAATTCTTCCATAACTTTAGAGAATAGCGGGCGGTATTTGTATGCGGGGATTGCATTCCCGTCATCATCACAGATAATAGTTTTACCGCCCCTGGACAGCCACTTGGTCAGATATGGCATGATTTTAGGATGTACCGGGACAATCCGATTTTTCCCGGCCTGTGTTTTTAGGCCGCCCTGCAAATAGCTCCCATCTGGATGATAGGAAAATCTGGTAAGCCCCAAAAACTCGGACACCCGGAATCCAGTATAACACAGCATTAGTACGGTATCAGCCCAAGGGAATCCAGAGGACGCCAGGTTCTCCAATTTACGCATTGTGATATCATCAAAAGCACCCTTTTCGTGCTTTGCTTCAACTCCTGGAAGTTCCACAAAAGCGGAATAGTCTTTATATACGATATCGCGCTCCATTGCGTGCTTAAAAAGTGCTTTCATAAGCACTTTGTCATTGCTAATACTAGATTTCGATAATCCGTTGGCCTCGTCTTTGTCAATAATAGATTGCAGGTCGTCAATCGTAACCTTGCACATATCCTTTTTTTCTAGCACACAGAGGCGCGCCCAAGAAGCCTTATAGCTGGCGATAGAGGCGGCTCCTGCCTTTGCATACTTTTTGGCAGACCACTGATTGTATACGTCTCCCCAGGTAACGGCGAGTGACTTTGCCGGGATATTAGATGCCAAATATTTATCGAGGGCTGTAGGACTACAATACATATTGGACATCTGA
>NZ_JH417710.1 GCF_000239295.1 Flavonifractor plautii ATCC 29863 | reverse complement strand
TCAGATGTCCAATATGTATTGTAGTCCTACACGATTGAACTCTGCCAATTTCTCTGCATCTTGACAAATTTCGCACATTTGATCTAAAGAAAAGTGCTTTTTAGCACTAAATACCAACTCTCTTTCAGTTGTAAGACGAATGTCCTCGGAAACTATGTCTTTACTTTTTAGTTTTTTTCCTCGTATACAGTATACTACAGGATCTGCTTCTCTTGCTAAGGAACATTGAGCTCTAATATTTAGATAGTATTTAGAGCCATCCTTAAACAGATCTCCTGTGTATGCTTGTGCAGGCTGCTCCATATACGACAAATACCGCTCGCCCTCTACAACTTTTCGAAGCTCTTCAATATTTGGAGGAGTATCAGACTGAATAGATGCCTCGTCAAAAGAATAGTTTTGAATTCTATTCTGCAAGCTTCGGGTAACAAAATCGCCAAATTCTTGCTGATTTTCAATGCTATCTTCTTTAAGCATATTCCAAATTATTTGAGCCCAATTAGGAGAATATGAATAGAACTCATTGAACATCGCGTTTTGCGTTTCGCGTAATACCCTCTCCCACTCTTTCAGAACATATGCAGACGGCATTTTCTTAATCCACTCAGTAATAGCGGAAAAAAGTTCTTCTTCAGTATCGACATCTATTTTTTGTTTTACAAAAATACGATTTGTTTTTTTATCATCCCATAGGGATGCTTCTTTTAAACTATCAATTACAGTGTCGGGTTGCTTTGCCGTAAAAATGAAGACGGGAACAAATACATCAGTCAGTAGTTTCTTGATAAACTCTATCAATCGTTCTTCTTCATTTTCGACCAATCCACCTGGTATTGTTACACGTTCCCCTTCTTCTACCTCCAGTTCTCCATTCGTGTAGTCCCAATCAAGGATTACAAATGAAGCACTGGCAAGCGCCGGGATTACATCCAGTTGCGGTATTTCACTAAATACCGCAACTGGAATATTTTTTGCCTCAATTAGTTGTTTTATCTTATATATTGCTGAGGTTTTCTTTTCAATTTCGTTATCGACGATTACCGCAATGCCATTAAAGAGTTTTTCAACATCCATACTGTCACCCCTCTTTAACGAACTCTAATACAAAATTGGCGCCATTCAAGATTCGATCTCTCGAAAATTCTGCCAAATTGATAGAGTAATCATATCTGTCTAAAAGCTGCTTTGCAATGTAAAGTCCCAGACCACGACCTTCTTCACCTTTCCCTGAATAGAAAGCTTCAAAGATATAATTTGTATCATCTGGCTTAATTCCAGGACCACTATCAGAAAAAATCATTCTTTGCTGATTGCCATCCAGAGATATTAGAATTTTCCGCTCGCCATTTATAGTTTTCAACCAATACAGGGAATTATCAAATAGGTTGATAAAAACTTGAAGAAGAACAGCATCCGTGGTTTTGACCACCAAGGGACGTGTGGTTAAATCGTATTCTACGGTGATATGGTTTTCCTTAAATGCGCGTTTATATAGATTATGAACTTTCTCAATAACCATTCTAACATTTATGTTCTTAGTTTTAGATTTAGTTGAGGGGAACAGCAACTGAACATCTTTCATTTGTGACTGAACCATAGACATAGTTCCGCGAATAAGCGTTAATCGGGAGAGAAGGTTATCTCTGTCTATTTCGTCTCCTAACATTAGCTCTTTAATCAGAGTTTCTTGCTGCTCGACAGCTTTCCCAAGTAACAGCATTACATCGTGAGAGGCTGTTTCGATAGAAAGTCCAACAGCAGCAAGATTTTCAGTTTTTTGGATTCGATCTTCGAACGTGCGTTTTTCTTTCGCGTAACTGCGTTCAAAGGATGTTAAAAAAGCCATGGTTTTTTCATCGTCACCATACTGCTTTTTTGCGGCTTCAATTAGTTCGGCAGGGCGCCCCCGCTTAATTCTATCGATTTCACTTCGGCGTTTCTTATCAATCAAATATTGAGCGAAGGGCTTTTTCCTGAGGTAACGAAGAATGAGTTGCAGAACACCAATAAAATCTTCCAGCGCACGTCCTTCCTCAATCAATCCTTCACGATTTGTTTTATCTTTCAGATTGGGGTTTTCCTCCTGTGAAATATACACGCAACCAACAACCTGATCATTGCTTAAGTATTCATCTGCACGTATTGTACCACGTGCCATATCTATTCTGAGCCAGTCATCTTCTGGATCACCATAAGGCATTACTCGTACATTGTCTCGATACAAATATATTCTGTGTTCTTTAATAACGTTTTTTTCGTCTTTACTCAAATAGTATTAGGACGGATTTTCAGAGTCAGCATTCAAGTCGAAAATATAAAACTCAAAGTTAAAGCTTCCGCACTCTACTTTTTCGCCTTTTTCCTCAAGTTCTTTGAAACGCTTGAACTGTGTGAGCCCTCTGATATCAGGATCTTGAAAACTCAACTTAATCGGTTGCCCATTCATATTAAAGCTTATGGTATTCGGTCCACAAATGTAGCGGCCGTTAGTTATTTTTAGGACAGACATATTTTTTAAGCAATGATCAAGAACCTTTTTGTAACTATCGTGAGACTCGTTCAGAATATTATCTTTATAAACCCATACGCTAAAATCAGCTGTATCTTCTTCAGAAAAAATGGGTTGTAATTTGCCAATATTCTGCTGAATACGATTAACTCGATCAACTGTCCATTTCGTTTTAAGGTTTGTAATTTCAATAATGGTCCCAAATGGTTTGCGATGTTTTCGTGTCGTTCCTAAAGTGACTTCTTTTTCAACAATAGCTGTTGGGGTTCGTTGCACCAGGTCTACAGTAAGGTGTTCAAGAAATAAATCTTTCTCTTCACCATCTTCCTGGAGGAAATCATTATCATATTTTGAAAAATCATAAGTTAGAACATTTTCAACATTTTCCCCAAACTCAATAAATTTTCCTTCAGAATTTTGCTGCTGCCTTCTTGTGGTAATGGTAATTTTTTTGCCTAATTTAAATATAGCAAAACGGCCGATACCTTTTTCTCCTTGCAGAATACGACCTTTCTGAGTCTTAGGATTATTGGCCTTCCGTTTAAGTTTATCTGGAGTAGCTGGATTGAGCCAGTGTCTGCGCAAAATATCTGCATTCATCCCGCAACCATCATCTTCAATTATAATCTTAGATGTTGGAGTTAAAGAATAGTCTGGCCCAAAGTCAATGAAACTAACTTTTACCCAAGACGCATCAGCGTCATATGAGTTCTTTATCAACTCTACAAGCGCAATCAGTTCATTTTTAATTAATTGATCACCTAACATTGTTAGCAGGCGAGCATACGGCCGGATTTTCAGTTTTTCACTCACTATTTCCACATCCTCCCGCTAATAATATATTCTTCGTGATAGACAGTTCTACTCGATTTATCAGAAGAAAAACGCCCATACTCATCACGATAGGGAGTGAGTAATTTGTTAGATATTCTTCGTTTTGCAGCTTTTATGTCAGTAAATCCTTCATTTATAAGGCTTTGAATTAAGTGTTCAGAGTTTTTAATTTTTACACCTTTGTACTCTGTATCACCTACAACAAATAATGCCATTCCTCCGTTTTTAAGCATTTTAGAACACTTTTGAATAGCGTGCTGAATATCCACGTAGTATCTTGCCACAGATCTTACCTTTGCTGTCGCTCTTTGAGTGGCAATTAACTCCGTCACAATTTGTTTGCCAACGACATTAAGTAACTCCATGTTAATTGTGTAATCTTCGCTATTATATAAGCTTCCAATTGATCCGCGTCTTAAGTCCCTATAATCATCTGCATATCCCAACCAAAGAGAGGACAGTTGATGCAAGTCAGCATATTCATATGATGTAACATATGGAGGACTGGATATGATTAGGTCTACATCAGGTACATCAGTTGCTTCTAAAAAGTTTTCGTTCTCAATGACAATGGAAGAACTTAAACCGGTTTTTCCGTTCAGTTGCTCAATTGATTTCACAAACTTATTATACTGTTGCACAAATGCATCCCAGACCACAATTTCTTTTTTGTTAGGATCAATTTGAGGTTTAATAGATTTTGTTAACCATTTAGAAGAGGCTTTCAAAATTGATGAAAAAAGGCAGTAGAATGCATCTAAGTATTTTCCATCATGAACAGTTGCTTCTATAGTAGTCTTTAGACGAAGCAGTTGAGTATAACTGTTTTGAGTAAACCAGTGCTTTAGCCTCTCGTTTGCGTTTTCATAAGCGGCTCTATCAATTTCAGTAAATGGGTAAGCCGAGCTAATAAGCAAAAAGTATGCTTTAACTGTTTCAACATTGTAACTTTCACTTTTCACTTTTGCAATTAAAGTAGCAACGGGATTAATATCGCAGCCCCAAAAATCTTTATTATGGGTTTTGGCTTCAAGAGCAACGGTGCCACATCCACAAAAGATATCTGCAACGGTTTCTATTTTTACGCCCTCTGCCTCTGCATAATCAAAAGCCTTTTTAGCAATAAAGGAAGGGAATTTCGCAGGGTAAGTATGAATGCAATGCATGGTAAACTCGGCGTCGTTACTAAAGTTCCACTCGTCTTCAACACCAACGCGATCCATATTTTCCAAAGTGATACTAATCATTCATGCTCCCCCCTTCCTATATAGGTCAGGATTAATATCTTTATTTTTACAAAAAGAGAAGAATAGTTCTTTTGCCATTTGACTGGGCTTTGATTTGCCATTTTCCCATCGATTCACAGTAGAAAAGCTTATGCTAAGTTCTCTTGCGAGTTGTTCTTGGCTTAACCCCAATTCTTTACGAACTTGTTTTACAATTGAGCAAAACTCCATATAGTCATCTCCTTGCAAATATTATAGCACTTGCTATAGTGTTTGCAAGGAGGAAAGATACTATTTTTTAATTTATCCAATTGAAAATTTAACTTTCTTCAATTATCCGCAATCATTATTCATTGGTAAAAATATCAATGGTACATCAATGTCCCGAGGTTACGTTGGTTTATACACATTGTGCTCATGTCTTTCCAAAGATAAGGCGGTCAAGCGGTACCATAGCATATTGATTTTTACGACATACTGTTGCGAGGTCCTGAATCTGTTTAATCGCCAGGACAATCTCTGGATTTCTAACGCCAACTGAAAGTGTCTCTTAGCAATATGCGCGACACCTATGACCTTCGCCCCGAACCGCTGAAGTGCAAGCAGCTTTATAACAACGCCTTACAGTCTTTCATCAACTTCGAAGACTTGATGAAGCCGAAAGAAGAGGTGATGCGCCATGAATCTTCTTGTGATATACAAAGGTTCAAAGAGTAATTGGGGGGTAGGCTAAAAATCCAGAGAAAAGACTGTAATGCGGAGGCAGAACATTAGACCGGGCGTATTCTTTGTTTAGGCGTGCTAAAAACTGATACGCCTGAGGATCAGAAATGACTTGCATTCAGGATTCGCCAGAGGTACAATACCCCAAACCTGAACATGAAAAAGAGCCCTTCTTAACAGGCTACGGCAGTTATACCGCGCCTGGTCAAGAAGGGCTCTTTGACCACATGTTTGACCACAGACAGCGCCGTAGTACTCGGAAACAGTGGAATTAAGAGCGTCAAAGAGTGAGCGAAATGTAGTGGAAAGGGTTAAAACCAATTAGAAATAACCACAAAAAATTTAGTTCAACCGTTTGGGTGCAAGCTAAGGCTGGTTCGACTCCAGTCACTCGGACCATGCGGAGTGTCCTTATAGGATTTGAGTATCCTGTAACGGACACTCCGCATTTTTATTTTCTGAAAAATTCATACAGCGATTTGTGCCGGGGCGTAGCTGACAGCTACGCCTTTTCTTGTTTCCATGATGATGTCAGCCTCGGGGATTTTCTTGCGGTCTGGCACTTCAAAGGCTCCGATACAGTTATAGTGGATAACCACCTGCTGATTGGTCACGCCATCCTACTTTTCGGCATGGTACACATCAATGTGGTCAATGAGTTCAGACACCATGCGCCGGGTGATTTTCGTTACATGAGTATATCGCCGCACTATTGCCAAGAAGTCCTCCATGTCCATCTGCTGTCCCTCAGCCTTTTTCAGTTCCAGCCGTAGGGTATTGACCTTTGCGCCGATCTCGCCCTGCTCCTGCTCGTACCGCTTTGACATTCTGGCAAAACGGGAATCGTCAATCTTTCCCGCTACATTGTCCTCATACAGTCTTTCAAAGAGCATATCCAGTTCCTTGTCACGGATCAGTAATGTATTGAGTTCCCGCTGTTTTCTTGCACGGTCATTTTCAGCCACCTTTGCAGAACGGCCCAGCATGGCTTTTACAAATTCACTCTCATACTCATTGGCAAAGGCCGCCAGACGGTTGACCTCATACAATACCACCTGTTCCAGAAAATCCAGACGGATGTAGTGTGTCGCTGAACATTTCCGCAAGCCAGAGTTGTGATTTTGACAACTAAAAAACTTAATGTCGTGGTTTTTCTGATTGAAATGGAAGTTGAGATTGCCGCCGCACTCGGGACATTTCAGCCGCCCGGAAAATACGCTGGGCTCTTGGGTAACAGTCGGCTTTTTGCGCCGTGTGCCTTTCTGCAAAGTCTGTACCTTTTCCCATGTGACCCGGTCAATGATCGGCTCATGGACATTGAGGAAGATGGCCCGGTTTTCCTCCGGGTTTTCAATGCGCCGCTTCATCTTGTAGGATTTGGAGTAGCTTTTGAAGTTGATGACATCGCCGCAGTATTCCTGCAAGGTGAGGATTTTCTTGACGGTGGTATGTCCCCATTTGGTAGGCTCCAAGGTACTTTTGGAGCCACTGCGTTTGACGCCCTTGTTCCGCCAGTAGTAAGTTGGATTGACGATCCCATCCTTGCCCAAGGCGTTTGCAATTTCAGCCAGTCCATACCCCTCCAAGGCCATATCATAGATACGCCGCACCACATCAGCGGCCTCCGGGTCGATCACCCAAAATCGGGGATCGTCGGGATTTTTGATATATCCATAGGGCGGCTGGGACAGCGGGATGCCCGCGTTGCCTTTCATCTTGTTGACAATTTTCCGCTTCTTGGAAATGTCCTTGGCGTACCACTCGTTCATAATGTTGCGGAACGGGGTAAATTCATTGTCCCCCTCATCACTATCCACGCCATCGGAAACGGCGACCAAGCGCACATCGTACTGCGGGAAAAACTCCTCCGTCAGCTTGCCAACCTCTATGTAGTTGCGACCCACCCGGGAGAGGTCTTTAACAAACACGGCAGAGATACACCCGGCCTCGATAGCGGTCAGCATTTTCTGAAATCCGGGGCGCTTCATGGTGGTGCCGGTAATGCCATCGTCTACGAAAAACAAGGTATCTGTATAGCCTTTTTCCCGTGCTACCTTTAGGCATGTCAAATGGTCTGCTGTACGACGGCTTTTTTCTTTTGCCGTCGTACGGCAGATTGTGCTTTAATTAAACTTCAAATGTCGGTCGCAATAAGCTGTACCAGCAACCGTTATAAGGGCAATACCCGAAATAACCATAATCCATCGCAAGGGGATTGTATCAGCCAGCGGCCCGAACAGAGCCATGCCGATCGGATAACAACTTGAATAGAGCGAACTCATAAGGCCAAATACACGCCCCTGCATAGAGGCTTCCGAGTTTTCCTGTAACATGGTCGTAATGGTAGTTTGTACCGTGGTCAATGCAATTCCATACAACGCCATTAAAACAAGGTACAGTATAAAATGGCGGCTGACACCCATGCCGATTGCCATTGTGCCAAACATCACCACCCCTGTCACCAATGTTAATCTACGACTTTTGAAACCGCCCCAAATGCTCATAAAGAGACCGCCCAGCATCATCCCGCCAAAGCCAACCAGTTCAACTGCCGTCAAATACCAGTAAGTATCTCCGAAAACACGGCTCACAAGTAAGCCGGATAAGTAGCCTGCCGGGACTGTAAGGAAAACAAACAGGCCGTAGATGACGAGTGTTTTACGAACAACCATGCAGGAATGAGCATACCGAATACCAACGCCTATATCCGCCAGAACAGATGTCATTTCCTGTGCTTTTTCTTGCTTGGGGAGTAGGATGCAAGAAAACACACCGATGCCAATGATGGCAGTTAATATATCAATCAGAAGTGTGGCTCGAAGTGTACTCATTGTCAGCACCACAGCCGCAGCAACCGGTGCACCAAACTGTACGACAGACTGCATAGTTGCGTTAATGCCGTTATAACGCATAAGATGTTCTTCGGGAACAAGCTGCGGAATGACTGCGTTGACCGCCGGATTTTGAACGCCGGCACCAGCGGAGCGAATGATCGACATGAGCAGTAATGCTGTAAGTAGCATAGGTTCTGCTGTAATGTACGGCATGATTAGCAACATTGCCAATGTGACAGCCGCAATCAGCGCATCTGCTCCGATGATGAGATATTTCCTGTTATAGCGATCCGCCCAAACGCCTCCTATAAATGAAACGAAAAATTGCGGAAGATAAGAGCAGACCGAAAAAGCCGCTACCCACGCACCGCTGTTTGTTTGCAAAGTCACATACCATACGATTGCCATTTGAACGATTTGCGAGCCGAACAGCGTAATACATTGACTGGCAAAAAACAGAATGGTTCTCTTTCTCCAATTACTTTGTGATTCCATCATTCTTGTATATCCTCCATATATTTGGGAGGAAGCACAAAGCGCTGTGTCGGATAGCCAAATTCTATCAGCAATTCTCTTTCGGCAAAGCCAAGCTGTTTTAATACATCACGATGGCCTGTATCAGCCTTGTCGCCTTCTCGATAGGTGGTCATGCTAATTTCCTGTCCGGGCAAGTATATTTCCATAAGCGCATCCAAAAATAACTTTTGAATGCCTTGCTTGCGGTATTGTGGGTTTATGCCCAAAAAATCAATACAGCCGGAGTAATCAGAAAACGCCATAGCTCCAACCAAAATATTGCCATCTTTTAGGACAAGAGCTCGTTTTTCATCTATGCTTTTTGTTATCGCATTCAAATAGTCTGCTTCATTCATGACCGGGTATCCGTCGATCACCAGCCGCATTAAATTCATCCATGCCGGAATATCCGCTTTTTCTGCCAAACAAATGTCATCCTTGGCAAACACCTTGTTTGCCGCATTTCTGTGCAAAGCAAATCGTAATTGCAAAGGATAAAATTCCCGGTTATCCCGGTATTCCGCAGGGGGAATTTTATACATTGACTTAAAGGCAGAAGAAAACGCCTGTTGACTTTCATAACCGCAGATAAAGGCGACTTCAATAATCGGTCTATCTGAAAACACCAAAAGTTTTGCGGCTTCGGTCAACTGACGGCGCTGCACATAATCATGAATTGTCATGCCTACTGTGCTGGTGAACATACGGTGCAGGTGATACTTTGAATAGTGAACTGCTTCAGCAACCATTTCCAGATCTAGCTTGCCGTCAAGATTGGCTTCAATATAGTCAATGACTGTTTCAATACTCATTACAGTCTTGTTCTCCATTTTGCTTTCCTCCTTTCTGGCATATAGGATAACAAAAATCGGGCTGAAACCTTTCATAATTCTTGCGGTTTTCACGCGCAGGACTAATTTTATCTCTTTTGGCCGTTCCAATCAAGAATGTAAATAGCTACGCTATATTTTGCGCTGTAGGACTACAATACATATTGGACATCTGAA
>NZ_JH417709.1:9239-15272 GCF_000239295.1 Flavonifractor plautii ATCC 29863 | reverse complement strand
TTTTTTCGCCTCCATGTCCTCTTAGCTCCCCTATACGCCTACCCTCCGCGCTTCTACTTATACATATCCAAAATCGGGCCGACCTGGTCGGGGGTGAGGCGGCCATAGACGTCATTATTGATCATCATGACCGGGGCCAGACCGCAGGCGCCCACGCAGCGGCAGGAGTCCAGGGAGAACTTGCCGTCCGGGGTGATGGCGCCGGGGACAATGCCCAGCTTCTGTTCCACGGCGTTGAGCACGGCGGCCGCGCCCTTGACATAGCAGGCGGTGCCGAGACAGACGGAGATCTGATACTTTCCCTTGGGGTTCATGGAGAACTGGGCGTAGAACGAGGCAACCCCGTACACCTCGGACAGGGGGATGTCCAATCCTTCGGCCACCATGATCTGAACCTCCTCGGGCAGATAGCCGAAGATTTCCTGAGCGGCTTGGAGCACCGGCATGGTGGCACCTGGCTGCCCCCTGTGCTCGGCGATCACCTGCCGCAGGCGCTCCTCCTGTTCCGGGCTTCCGCGGTAGGGGACGACGGTTTTGCAGTTTGGCATGGATGCGTCCTTCCTTTCTGAAACTGGTTAGTTTAGTTTCACTTTTTCTATTATAACGCCAAATCATTTCTTGTAAAGACTGTCCAAAATAACAAAATGTGAACTATTAAGTTCAAAAATTAGCCCAAGAAAAAATGAAGGGTAGAAAAAAACCGCTCCGTTGGGCAGGGCGGGCGTATCGGAGTGGCGTCGAATACAGACCATGCACAGGAAAGCGGTTCTTTATTGTTAAATCTTTAACAAAAACGAGTATAACACATCTAACTATGTTTGTAAAGAGAAAAATTTACCTTGTACCCTGCAGCCAATAGAGAACGGCGGCAGCCGTCCGCTCCGGCAGCTCCATGGCGTGCTCCGCCTCCCAGACCTGATCCAGGTAGTGGGCGTCAGAGTTGGTGATGAGCCGAAGCCCGGCCAGGTCCGGGCGGAGGCGGAACTCCGGCGGGCATTGGCGGGATACTTCCGCCAGCGGGAATCCCAGCTCCGGCATCCACAGGCCAAGCACCCCCAGAAGAGAGAAGGAGGGGCGGTCGATGTGTGCAGGAAAGGCCGCTCCGCCAAAGGCGGCGGCCAGCCGGGATACCTCCTCCAGGCCGATGTCGGTGTGTCCGGCGAGGAAGCGGGGGTCCTCTCCCAGCACCAGGTCTCCCGCGTCCATATAGATTTGATGGCCAAAGACGGCGGGGTGATTGGACAACGGGGGCAGGCGGCGGGATACATACGCCTCGAACTCCTCCCCGTGATAGGGGGTGGGGAAGAGACAGACTACGTGGATCTCCTCCCGGGTGCACAGCTCCATCCCCGCCAGAGCCAGCAGGCCCCGCTCCTCCGCCGCCCGGCAGAAGGCGGCGCAGTTGCCGCAGGTGTTGTGGTCGGTAAGGGCCACAATATCCAGCCCCGCCAGCGCGCACATGGCCGCCAGGTTGACGGGGGTCATGTCCTCACTGCCGCAGGGCGACAGGCAGGAATGGAGGTGGAGATCGTAGTAATACTTCATGTAGAACTCCTTTTCGAGATAACGGGAAGGCGTCGTGCCTGTCGCCCGAAACGCGCCGGAAGGCGCGCCCGAGCGTTTTCGCCGGAGCGAAAACCTCGCCGCAGGGCGGATTCACTCCGCCCGAGGGAGAAAAAAGGGGCCCCCGCCCGGCTGAGCCGGGTGGGGTGACAGGCAGGAGTGAAGGTGGAGATCGTAGTAATACTTCATGTAAAACTCCTTTTCAGGATAACAAAACGGCATCGTGCCTATCGCCCGAAGCGCGCCACAAGGCGCGCCGAGGGTTTTCGCGGAGGCGAAAACCTCGCCGCAGGGCGGATTCACTCCGCCCGAGGAAGCAAAAGGGGGTCCCCGCCCGGCGTTGCCGGGTGGGGCGACAGGCAGGAGTGTAGGTGAAAATCGTGGAAATACTTTGTGTAGAATTTGCTTTTAAAATAACAAAATGATATCGAGTGAGGAGGCATTACCCGGCAGCCAGCGCCCCGGACAAACGGGCGGCGGTGTCAAAGGTATCCTGTCCGGCCCCTAGCAGATTGACGCCCTTCTCCTGAGCGCGGCGGAGCAGGTCGCCGTCGGGGGCGACCCCCTCGGTGAGAATGACGCAGGAGACCTCAGCCATGAGGGCCACGGCGGCCACATTCTGGTTGGACATGATCGTGAGCCAGGCGGCGTCCTGTCCGGCCCGGCCCAGCACCCAGCTCAGCAGGTCTCCGGCGTAGCCGCCGGAAACCGGGCGGTCGGGCTGGGCCAGATGGAAGGGGGTCAGGGAGAGGGCTTCGGTCAGTTCGCGTACCGTCATAAAAAACTCCTCCTTGTTGTATAAAGAGGCCGCCGTGAGACGCAGGGCGCTTCACGGCGGCCGTAGGGTCTATTCGGACGGCTCCTGGCGGCGGCGGAAGGGCGGGGGCAGGTAGTCGTCCGCCTCCTCCTTGCTGCCCGCCATGGAGCGCATGCGCTCCCGCACCTTGAAAATGCAGTCGTCCTCCGAGGCGCGGCCCAGCACCACGTCCTCCGCGAAGGCCCGGCAGGAGGGCGCTCCGCAGGAGCCGCAGTGGAGGCCGGGCAGGTGGGACTCCAGCTCCTGGATACGCAACTGTTTGCTGATGGCCATCTCCCGGTCCTGGTCCAGCACGAAGGCAGGTAAGTACTGTAGCTCCTTGTCCCTCCGCACGATATCCCGCGCCTCTCCATGAAAGAGGAAACGGTTGCGGGAGACCGGCAGACCCTTGAGCAGGCCCTTGATGCGAAGCTTGGCCGCGTAGGGATTCTCCACATTGAAGCAGCCCCCCACGCACCCCTGGGTGCAGGCTGACAGCTCCAGAAAATCGGCCTCCGGCAGACGGCCGTCTTCGATCTCCTCCAGCATGCGGATGACGTTCTGAATACCGTCCACCGCCACGCAGCGCTCCCCCAGGCGGGCGGCGCTCTCGCCGCCGCAGGAGGCCCAGCCCAGGCCCAGGATACCGGCGGAGGCCATGGGGGTGATCTCCTCCAGCTCCCGCATGGGATTGAGCAGGCGCAGGTAGATGTCCCGGATGGCGAAGGCCCCGTCCAGCACCGGGCGGCTGAGCCCCTCGGAGACCCGGGCGGCCGTCACCTTGGAGGAGCAGGGCACGATGGCGAACACACCGATGGCCTCCGGCGGCAGGCCGGTCTCCTCGGCTGCCTCCCGCCGGGCCAGAATGGCGGCCAGCTCCATGGGCAGAATGGTACAGGCCACATGGCCCATGAGCTTGGGGAAGCGCATGCGGATGAGGCGGAGCACCGTGGGACAGGAGGAGGAGATCTGGGGCGTCACCTTGGACGGGCCGCCGCTGATGCTCTGCCGCTCAAAGTCGGAGATCATCTCGGCGGCCTTAGCCACCTCATAGACCTTGTGAAAGCCGATCTTCAACAGGCCGTTGAGCACAATATCCACGCTGTCCAGGTGCTGGAACTGCCCATACAGGGCGGGCTCCGGCAGGGCCACGCAGTATTGGTACTGCTTCAGAATGTCCAGACTGTCGCCCACCGACTTGATGGCCTTGTGGGGACAGATGCGGATACAGCTTCCGCAGTCGATGCACCGGTCGGGCAGAATGGTGGCCTTGCGGCCGCGGACCCGGATGGCCTCGGTGGGGCAGCACTTGATGCAGGTGGTGCAGCCCCGGCAGCGCTTCAGCTCCAGGACCACCGAATGTCTCATGAACATGGAGCCGCGTCACCTCGCTTTTCCAAGCTCATCGCGCTCAGGAAACCTTGATTTTAACCGTAACGGTGGTACCCTTGCCCACCTCGGTGTCAATGGTCATCTCGTCGGAGTAGCGCTTCATATTGGGCAGGCCCATGCCAGCGCCGAAGCCCAGCTCCCGGGCGGTCTGCCCGGCGGTGGAGTAGCCCTCCTGCATGGCCTGCTCCACGTCCGGGATGCCCGGCCCGGTATCGGTCATGCGGATAACAATCTGATTGGCGTCCACCTCCACCTCGGCCTGGCCGCCGTCGGCGTGGATCACCATATTGATCTCGCCCTCATACATGCAGATGGACGCACGGCGGATCACGTCCTGGGGCAGTCCCAGCTTCTTCAGCGTCAGCTTCATTTTGCTGGAAGCCTCGCCGGCCTCGATCAGATCGCCGCCCTCCACAGGGTAAACCAGTCTAATTGTCTCCATCACAATTCCCTCGCAATCCATTGGAATATAACAGGCCGCACGCCTCGTACATACGCTTGGGGCAGGTCATAACTACAATGTCACGCTCCTCCGCCAGAGACAGAATGTCCGGCCCCGGCACCTTACCCCGCACAAAGACAATACATTTCATCTCCACCATATCTGCGGTGCGCACCACCTGGGGGTTGACCAGGCCGGTGAGCAGCAGCGCCTGGTTCTTGACAAAGGCCAGCACATCGCTCATGAAGTCGCTGCCGCAGGCGGAAAAAACCTCCCGGTCCAGATGCTCCTCCCCCCACAGCACCTCGGCGTGCAGAATCGTCTTGATATCAGACAGCCTCATTGGCCACTCCTCCTTCCGGAAGGGAAAACTAAACTGTAAGTTCAATGGTATTGTACCACAAACCGGCGCAAAGTGCAAAGGGTTCGTTGAAATATTCACAAAGTTTTGAGATTGAACGGCTTGGTTTTAGTCAATCCGTGCAGTTGACAGTTGGATAGGGCATCCGATATAATATACTTTAACGGAGTAAAGCGATAACCCGGTGCGAAGCCCCGTTCTATTTCAAATTGGAATATCGAGGAGGCCATCTGTCATGGGAAACGAACGTGTTTACAACTTTTCCGCCGGCCCTTCCATGCTGCCGCTGGAGGTATTGGAGCGGGCAGGAGCCGAGATTACAAACTACCAGGGCTCCGGCATGTCCGTCATGGAGATGAGTCACCGCTCCAAGGTGTTCCAGAAGATCTTTGACGACACCAAGGCCAAGCTGCGCGCCCTGCTCAACGTGCCGGAGGGATACCAGATCCTCTTCCTCCAGGGCGGCGCCTCCACCCAGTTCTCCATGGCGCCCCTGAACCTCATCGGGGCCACCGGCAAGGCCGACTACGCCGTGACCGGCAACTTCTCCAACATCGCCTACAAGGAGGCGCAGAAGTACGGCCAGATCCATCTGGCCGCATCCTCCGCCGACAAAAACCACACCTACATTCCCCAGCAGAGTCAACTGGAGCTGGACCCTGAGGCCAGCTATTTCTACTACTGCGCCAATAACACCATCTACGGCACCGAGTGGCAGTATGTCCCGGAGACGGACGGTGTGCCCATCGTGTGCGACATGTCCTCCGACATCCTCTCCCGCCCCGTGGACGTGTCCAAGTACGGCGTCATCTTCGCCGGCGCCCAGAAGAACATGGCCCCTGCCGGCCTGACAGTAGTGATCATCAAGGAGGAGCTGGCCGGGCATGAGCTGCCCTTCACCCCCCTGATGATGAACTACAAGACCATGATCGACAAGGACTCCATGTACAACACCCCGCCCTGCTGGTGCATCTATATGCTGGGGCTGGTCCTGGACTGGCTGGAGGAGCAGGGGGGCATACCCGGCATGGAGGCCATCAAGCACAAAAAGGCGCAGATGCTCTATGACGTGATCGACTCCTCCCGGCTCTTCACCTGCGCCGTGGAGCCCGGCTCCCGCTCCGATATGAACGTGGTGTTCCGTACCGGCAGCGACGAGCTGGACGCCAAGTTTGTGCAGGAGAGCGTGGCCGCCGGTTTCACCAACCTGAAGGGCCACCGCTCCGTGGGCGGCATGCGGGCGTCTATTTACAACGCCATGCCCACCGAGGGCGTAGAAAAGCTGTGCGACTTTATCAAGGCCTTTGACAGGGCGAATTGAGCCCGCTGCCCGCCCACGGAACCAAGCGTTTTGCCGAAGGCAAAACCTTGATGCGGGGCGGATTTACTCCGCCCGCGCAGATAAAATCGCTTGGGGTCCCGCAAAATGGGAGATTTTGCGGGCAGGGCGGCATGCGGGCGTCTATTTACAACGCCATG
>NZ_JH417709.1:0-9229 GCF_000239295.1 Flavonifractor plautii ATCC 29863 | reverse complement strand
CGTCTATTTACAACGCCATGCCCACCGAGGGCGTGGAAAAGCTGTGCGACTTCATCCGGGCATTCGATAAGAACAACTGAGCGTTCGGCTTACCCTGGGGCCCTGCAAAGTGGGGCGCGGCTTACGCCGCGTACAGGCATTTTGGCCAGCGGACAAAATCTTGCCGCAGGGCGGATTCCCTCCGTCCGGGGAAGTAAAATCAGGGGCTCCCATGGAAGGCGTGTAGTTTCATCCGGGCATTTGATAAAAACAATGAAGGGGAGAGGGCTATATGTATCGCATCAAGACACTGAATAAGATTTCCCCCGCCGGGCTGTCCGTACTGGACCAGACCCGCTACACCATCAGCACCGATGTGGAAAACGAGGACGGTATTTTGGTCCGCTCGGCGGACATGCACGACTATGCATTCCCCGATGCCCTGCGGGCCGTGGCCCGGGCGGGCGCGGGCACTAATAACATCCCCATCGACCGCTGCTCCGAGGCGGGCATCGTGGTATTCAATACCCCCGGCGCCAACGCCAATGCGGTGAAGGAGCTGGCGGTGTGCGCTCTGCTGCTGGCCTCCCGAAAGATCAGCGACGGCGTGGCCTGGGTGAAGGAGCAGGCCGCCGCCGGGGCGGACGTGGAGCAGGCGGTGGAGAAGGGCAAGAGCCAGTTTGTGGGCCCGGAGCTGTCTGGCAAGATGCTGGGCGTCATCGGCCTGGGGGCCATCGGCGTGCAGGTGGCCAACATCGCCACCAAGCTGGGCATGACCGTGTTCGGCTACGACCCCTTCCTGTCGGTGGACGGAGCTCTGTCCCTGTCCCGGCTGGTCCACCGGGCCATGGATCTGGAGACCATTTATAAGAACTGCGACTACATCACCCTCCACGTGCCCCAGACCCCCGAGACCAAGGGAATGTTCAACGAGGACGCATTCCATATGATGAAGGGCGGCGTACGCATCCTCAACCTGGCGCGGGGCACCCTGGTCAACGACGACGACATGCTGGCCGCCCTGGACAGCGGCAAGGTGGCCTGCTACGTCACCGACTTCCCCAACGGCAAAATCCTGCGGGGCAAGAACGTGGTGGCCATCCCCCATCTGGGGGCCTCCACGCCGGAGAGCGAGGAGAACTGCGCCGTCATGGCGGCCCAGGAGCTGAAGGACTATCTGGAGAACGGCAACATCCAGAACTCGGTGAACCTGCCCACGCTGGTGCAGCCGTGGAGCGGCGTGTCCCGCCTGTGCATCATCCACCGCAACGCCCCCGGCGCCATCGCCAGCATCACTGGAGTGCTCTCCAAGGACGGGGTAAATGTGGCTAACATGACGAACAAGTCCAAGAAGGACTATGCCTATACCGTGGTGGACGTGGACAGCCGCATCGGCGAGTCCGTGGCCGACACCATCCGCGCCCTGGACGTGGTGCTGCGGGTGCGCCTGCTCAATCACTAAACAGCCGCAAAAAACGCGGAGGAACACCGGTTCCTCCGCGTTTTTTTCTTCGGCGTGCGTCAGGTTTCCGCGTTCCCGGCCGTACTGTAAGGTGAAAGGGGGCGAACCAATGGAGGAGGTTTTGGATCATAACCAGGAGGCGGAGCAGATTTTCCGGCAGTACGGCAGGCTGCTGGAGCTGGTGGCCGCCGCTCAGCTCCCCGGCCGCCCGGAGGACGCGGAGGAGTGCGTCCAGGACGCCGTCTGGGCCTTTGTAGAGGGCAGGGCGCCGTGGGATCCCGCGCAGGGGAGTAAGCAGACCTGGCTTTGCGTGCTGGTGCGCAGCCGGGCAAAGGACCGCCGCCGCGCCCTGGCCGCCCGGATGGAGGAGCCACTGGAGGAACACTCTGGCCTGGCGGCGGCGGATCACGCGGAGAGAGCTGCGGTGCGGGACGGACTGCGCCGGGTGCTGGAGGGGCTGAGCCGGGAGGAACGGAGGCTGTTCACCCTGCGGTTTGTCTACGGGCTCTCTTCTGCGGAGCTGGGTGGCGTACTGGGGCTGTCGCCCAACGGGGTGGACGCCCGGGTGAGCCGCCTGCGGAAGAAGCTGAAGCGGCTGCTGGCCCGGCAGGGGCTGGGCCTGTGGGAACGGGAGGGAACCAAATGAGATACTGTGATTGGGACGAGGTACTGGACCGGGATGGTCTGCTGATACTCACGGAGGAGGCGCTGACGCCTCCCAGGCGGAGCCGGGCACCCCTGAGGCGGCTGGCGGCCGCGGCGGCCTGCGCGGGGCTGGTGCTGGGACTGATGAACTACCGGGCCGTGGCCGCCGGGGTGGGGGAGCTCTGCCGCTATTTCGCAGGCATCGGCGCCACGGCGGATGACAAGGCGGAGCTCTGGGTGCTGGAGGAGCCGGTCACCTGGACGGAGGGGGACTGGACCTACGAGGCGGATGCTACCCTGCGCAGCGGGGTGCTGGAACTGGAACTCACCATGAGCAGCCGTTTACCTGCCGATCAGTTGCCCTCTCCGGTGGAGCTGCGGCTGGGCCTGTCGGCGGACGGGGAGCCGCTGCACAATGCCGTCCACACCATCACTCCCTACAGCGTGGCGGATGCCGGGGAGGGGAGCGGCTACCCCCGCTACCGCCTGGAGCAGGGCTATCAGACCACTGCATCCACCCGCCTTCGCTGTACGATGGCCGCCCCGCCGCCGGAGGACTGCGCCCTCCATGTCAGCGGTCTGGGCGTCCAGGGGGGAGTGTTCTCCCTCCGACTGGTGCCGGCGGAGACGCCCCCCACGGTACAGAAGACTTGGACGCTCCCCCAGGGGGATATGACCATCTGGGTGGCGGAGGACGGCTCGGCCATATCCGCCAGCTTCGACAGCACAGAGTGGTGGGGCTGGCCCTTCGACATCTCCTTTATCGGCGCATCGGGAGAGCGCTATCCCTGCCACGACATCACAGGCGCCTATGAGCTGGACGGCACCGAGCGGTTCGAGGCCATCAAGCCGGAGGGCATGGAGGAACCGGTGGACGCAGTGTGTATCGGCGGAGTGGCTGTGGAGAGAATTCAGGATGCCGGCGGCAGGGCCGACCACCTGTATGAAAGTCTCGACTGGGTTATCGAGCTGCCCTGAACCACGCAGAAACGTCCCCGGAGGGAATTCCCTCCGGGGACGTTTTTGGATACGGGACAGACAGGGGCTTACAGGGGGGTGTCCCTTGGCGGCCGCACGCAGTTCCTCGTCCGACCGTAGCGTGGCACACCCGGCGGGCGGGGACAGGCCACGCCCCTACAGTTCCTTTTTACAGTAAATCTTCCGGGCGATGCACCAGGAGGCGGCGTAGGCCGCCGCGCACAGGACGGTCACCAGCCAGGGCAGGGCGGCGGCCAGGCCGGGGGTGGGCGGGGGAAGAAGGCCCCGCTGGAAGAGCAAAAGCAGGGCCATGCCGCCGCCGAAGAAGAGGATGAACACAAAGTAGAGGGCCGCCCGGCTGCGGCTCACCCCCAAGAGCAGGAGAAGGGGCAGGTTGACGGCGTTGACCGCCAGGGCCAGGCCGGTACAGACCAGCACCGCCAGGGCCAGAGCGCTCTCCGGCCCCTCCATCAGGACGGTGAGGAAGAGGGAAATCCCGCCGCTGAGGGCGGCCAGCAACAGGGCCAGCAGGTACTTGCCGTCCACCGTCCCGCGCCGTCCGGCGGGGGTGGCGGCGGCGTACCGCTCCCAGTGCACAGCCTCGTCATAGCTGAAGCAGGTGGTGGGGAGAAGGGTGCCGTAGAGAACCGCCAGGCCGCACAGAAAAGAGGCGTCCAGCACTCCGGCGGCAGTGAGCGCCAGATAAAGCCCCAGCAGGAGGGCATAGTACCAAAGCTGCCGCCGGAGCAGCAGCCAGTCCTTGCAGAGCAGTCCGGCCATGCTTAGAACTCCTTTCGGGCATAGATGGCCTGGGCAATACAGTAGGAGAGGGCGAAGCCGCCCACGGCCAGGATGGCAAGCAGGCCGGGCAGGGCGGTGAGCACCCACGCCGGGGGCGCGGGGAGGGCGAGGCCCCGGTCGGCCGCCAGGCCCAGCAGGGCAAAGCCGGCGAAGACCAGTAAAAAGAGCGCCATGCTCACCATGCGGGCCTTCTCCGCCCCAAACTTGAGCAGCAGGGGGAGCGCCACCGCGTTCATGATCAGGGCGATCCCCGCACAGGCCAGGGCGGACAGCAGCAGCTCGGACAGGGACTCCTCCAGCCCGCCGGCCAGGGCCAGCACGACCAGCAGCAGGGAGACAAACACGGTGCTGGCCAGGGTCACCAGCAGGGTGAACAGGTACTTGCCTGTCACCACCCCCCGGCGGCAGGCCGGGGTGGCGATGGCGAAGCGGTTCCAGCGGCTCACGTCGTCGGAGGTGACGGTGGTCATAGGGGTGATCAGGGACATGAGCACCACCATGCCGCACAGCACCGAGGCGGTGAACACTCCCGACAAGCACAGGCCGCCGTAGACCAGGAAAAAGACCAGGTAGGTAGTCAGATGGCCCTTAAGGGCCAGAAAATCCTTGTAGATGAGGCCGGTCATCGGGCATCCCCCTTTACGGTAAAGACCATAATATCCTCCAGCGACACCGGCTCCACCGCCAGCTCGGGGTGGAACCGGGCGAAAGCCCGCCGGTTTTTCACCAGGGCCTCACAGCCGAACTGGCCGGAGCGCACCCCCACCAGCAGGGCGGGGTCCACCCGCTCCAGCTCGGAGCGGCCGCACACCAGCTTGCCGTAGGTGTCCAGCAGCTCATCCTTGGCCCCCGACACCGCCACCCGCCCCCTGTGGAGGTAGGTCACATAGTCGGCCACCTTCTCCAGATCGCTGGTGATGTGGCTGGACAGGAGAATGGCGTGCTCCTCGTCCTGAATGAACGCCAGGAACTCGTCCAAAATTTCGTCCCGCACCACCGGGTCGAGGCCGGAGGTGGCCTCGTCCAGGATCAGCAGCTTGGGCCGGGCGGCAAAGGCCGCCGCGAGGGACAGCTTCATCTTCATGCCCTTGGAGAAGGTCTTGACCAGCTTTTTGCTGGTGAGGCCAAATTTCTCCAGGTAATGCTGGTACAGGGCTCCATCCCAGCCGGGGTAGAGGCGGGCGAGAATGTTCCCCACTTGGGGGGCGGAGAGGCCGTCGTGGAAGGTGGTCTCGTCCAGCACCACCCCCACCTGGGCCTTGACCGCCCGCTCGTCCGCCAGGTTGTCCAGGCCCAGCACCTGGATCTCCCCGCCGTCCCGGCGGATCAGGTTGAGGATGCACTTGATGGTGGTGGACTTGCCCGCGCCGTTCTCCCCGATCAGGCCCATGATGGTGCCGCCGGGTACGGTGAAGGACACGTCGTCCAGCTTGAAGGAGCCGTAGTCCTTGGTGAGATGGGACACTTCCAATGCGTTTTTCATAGTGTTTCGTCTCCATACAGAAGGTTGAGGGTCTCGGTGAGCTCGGCCAGGGTGACGCCGCCGGCCTTGGCGACGTCCACCGCATGGGACAGGTGCTCCTCGGCCCGGCGGAGGGTGTCCTCCCGCACCAGCTCCGGGTTCTGGGGCGCCACAAAGCACCCCTTGCCCGGCACGGTGGTGAGAAAGCCCTCCCGCTCCAGCTCCTCATAGGCCCGCTTGGTGGTGATGACGGAAATGCGCAGCTCCTTGGCCAGCAGCCGCATGGAGGGCAGGGCCTCGCCCTCCTTCAGCTCTCCCCGGAGAATGAGGCCCTTCATCTGCCGGGTGATCTGGTCATAGATGGGTACGCCGCCGGAATTGCGGATGATGATGTCCATGGTACACCTTCTTGATGTCATACTGTATATATTCAGCATACACAGTATGACATATGGAATTCCCCTTGTCAAGAGGGAAAATGAGGGTTACACTGTTGGTAGCTACAAAGGGGGGTGGAAAGCATGTACGCACCCATACTGGAGATTGACACCAGGAAAATCGAGGAGAACGCCCGAAAGCTCCACACCTTCTGCGCCCGGCGGGGGGTGGAGCTGGCCTTTGTCACCAAGGGCTTCTCCGCCCGCCCCGGGGTGATCCGGGCGGCCCGGGCCGGCGGCGTCACCCGCTTCGCGGACAGCCGCCTGAAAAACATCATCGCCGCCAAGACCGCCATACCCGGCCTGCACTACCTGCTCATCCGCATACCCGCCATTGACGAGGCCGAGGAGGTGGTGCGCTGGGCTGACTGTAGCCTCCAGAGCCAGATTGAGGTCATCCGCGCCGTGTCCGATGCAGCTGTCCGGCAGGGGAAGATTCACCCCATTATTCTCATGGTGGACGTGGGGGATCTCCGGGAGGGGGTGTTCGGCCGGGAGCAGCTGGAGGAGATTGCGGGGCAGATTCTGGGCTGTCCCGGTGTGGAGCTGGTAGGGCTTGGCACCAACGTGGGGTGTTACGGAAGCATCCTCCCCTCGGTGGAGAACACACAGATCCTGGTGGAGTTGAGGGACTTCCTCAATGAGAAGTACGGCTTCCATATCAAAACCCTGTCCGGCGGCTCCACCTGTACACTCAAGCTGCTGGAGGAGGGGCGGCTCCCTGCGGGCATCAATCACCTGCGGGTGGGCGAGGGGCTACTCTACGGCGAAGACACCACCGGCATGCGCTTTCTGGAGGGGTACCATACCGACGCCTTCCACTTCAAGGCCCAGGTGGTGGAGCTGCGCCGCAAGCCGTCGGTGCCCATCGGGGAGCACGGCCGGGACGGCAAGGGGGAGCTGCCCGAATACCCCGACCGGGGGGTCCACCTGCGGGCCATCTGCGCCGCAGGCAAGCAGGATGTGGCCTGGGCCGCCCTCACCCCCACCCTGCCGGGGGCGGAGATGATCGGCGCCAGCTCCGACCACCTGATTGTAGACGTGGAGGGGTGCGGAGGCCGGGTAAGGGTGGGGGACTGGCTGGACTTCCGCTGCGGCTATATGGCGGTGCTGGACGCCACCACCTCCGCCTATGTGGACGTGCGGGAGATGTGAACGGCCTCCTCCGTGGGCAGAACGAAAACGAGAGCGGAGGCCGGATGGCCTCCGCTCTCGTTCACTTTGTCGAAAAAGCCTCGCAGAGTTCGCACCCGCAGGCGCGAAGCAAATAAAAGCCGTTTTCTCCAGCGGCATGTACGCCGGAGAAAGCACTTCTCAGCCCGCGCGCGGTGGGCTGCATCCGGCTCGAAAAAGCGGCGAAGCCGCTTTTTCGACGGTCAAAGAAAGCGGAAGCCGTCCGGCTTCCGCTCTCTTTGGTTGGATTCACTTACTTGTGGTCCACAGAATACATATGGGTGATGAGGTCCAGCACCTTGTTGGAGTAGCCAATCTCATTGTCGTACCAGGACACGACCTTCACGAAGGTGTCGGTCAGGGCGATGCCGGCGGTGGCGTCGAAGATGGAGGTGCGGGTGTCGCCCAGGAAGTCGGAGGACACCACGGCGTCCTCGGTGTAGCCCAGGATGCCCTTCAGCTCACCCTCGCTGGCCTTCTTCATGGCGGCGCAGATCTCGTCGTACTTGGCGGGCTTGGCCAGGTTGACGGTCAGGTCCACCACGGAGACATCCAGGGTGGGCACGCGCATGGACATGCCGGTCAGCTTGCCGTTGAGGGAGGGGATGACCTTGCCCACGGCCTTGGCGGCGCCGGTGGAGGAGGGGATGATGTTGCCGGAGGCGGCGCGGCCGCCGCGCCAGTCCTTCTTGGAGGGGCCGTCCACAGTCTTCTGGGTGGCGGTGGTGGAGTGGACGGTGGTCATCAGGCCATCGGTAATGCCCCAGTTGTCGTGCAGCACCTTGGCGATGGGGGCCAGGCAGTTGGTGGTGCAGGAGGCATTGGAGACAAAGTTCATGCTGGAGTCATAGGTCTCGTGGTTGACGCCCATGACGAACATGGGGGTGTCGTCCTTGGAGGGGGCGGACATGACCACCTTCTTGGCGCCGGCGTCGATGTGGGCTTGGGCCTTCTCCTTGGTCAGGAACATGCCAGTGGACTCCACGACATACTCGGCGCCCACCTCGCCCCAGGGGATGTCCTTGGGATCCATGCAGGCGAAGAACTTCACAGTCTTGCCGTTGACGATGATGGCGTCGTCGGTGTACTCAATGGTGCCGTCAAACTGGCCGTGCATGGTATCATAACGCAGCATGTAGGCCATGTAATCGGGGGTCATGAAGGGATCGTTGATACCCACGAACTCGATGTCGGAACGGGAGATACCCGCGCGGAACACCAGACGGCCGATCCGGCCAAAGCCATTAATGCCAACTTTAATGCTCATAATGAATCGCTCCTTCGTTCTAATTTGATTCTTAAATGATTTCCAATTGCGCGCCTCCATTATAAACGAATCCGCGCCGAATGAAAAGGGGGAAAACAGAAAACTTACTGGGGAAACTGTATAAATTTACACCGGCACTATCGGTAAACGCGGTGGTTTCGACATGATTCGACATTTCTGCTTGAGCGGCGGGGCGGATTTTGCTATACTGACGTTATCATACCCTTACAACTTTACGGAATTCCTGCGCAAGCTATGGCAGGACTGGAAAGGAGGTCGGCGGCATTTGGATGAGAAGAGAGAGGATCTGGGACCGCTCCTGGTAGAGCAGTTCCGTCAGCAGATGAACAACCTGTCCGCAGCGATTCAGTTGCTCACGCCGGTAGTGCGGGAGAAGGCGGGGCCTCAGTACGACCCCTATTTGGCCATTCTGCACCAGAGCCTGTACCGGTTGATTCGTATGGTGGGCAATCTTGAGTATCTGGAACTGCCTGAGGGAGAGCTCCCCCTGCGGGAGGGCACGCTGGATCTGGCCGGGCTGTGCCGGGAGCTGGGGGAGCAGGTGTCTCCCCTGACGGCGCTGGCTGGCATCCGCTTTTCCTATGAGGAGGAGATAGGGAGCCTCCTCACCCATGGAGACGGGGCCCAGCTCCGGCGGCTGCTGCTCAACCTGATCGCCAACGCCGTCCGCGCGGCGGGAGAGGGCGGAGAGTCCGGCCTGCGCCTGGCCCGCCGGGGCGGGCGGGCGGTCCTCACCGTGTGGGACAACGGACCGGGTTTTCTCCCGGAAACCGATGAGCGGGAGCTGCTTCAGCGGCCGGGCAGCCTGGGTCTTGGACTGAAGGTGGCCCGCCGCATCGCCGCCCTCCACGGGGGGAGCATCGTCTTTGAGCAGCGGGAGGAGCGGGGCTCCCGGGCGATCGTGTCCCTGCCCCTCCGGCCGCCGGAGCCGGGCGAGCTGCTGAAAACGCCCCGGATGGGGTTTGACGGCAGCGGCGGATTTTCCGACACGCTCATCGAGCTGG
>NZ_JH417708.1 GCF_000239295.1 Flavonifractor plautii ATCC 29863 | reverse complement strand
GACCTGTCCCATCCCTTCGGCCGCGGCAATCCCCTGTGGCCCTCCAACGGCGACTTCCACATCGACCGTGTGCAGCACATGCCCATGCACTATCGTCTGCTTCAGACCTTCAACGACTTCCACATGCACAACTCCACCCACGCCGACTCCCCCTCCCACGTGATTCCCGAGTCTCCTTATACCCACGAGCTGCCTCTGGAGAACTACTATGGCCCTGCGGTCTGCCTGGATATCCCCAAAAAGCACTGGGAGCTGATCACCGTTGAGGACATCGAGAAGGCCGCCGCCAAGGTGGAGGGCGGCATCCAGGAGGGCGACTGGGTCCTCATCTGCACCGGCATGAACCAGCGCTGGGGCGAGAACGACGACTACTTCATGTACTCCCCCGGCATGTCCATCGAGGGCGCCCACTGGCTGGTGGACCACAAGGTCAAGGGCGTGGGCTTCGATCTGCAGGCGCTGGACCACATCCTCTATACCTACGCGGCCCAGCACGGCCCCGGCCCCTACGTCCCCCGCATCGTGGACGAGTACAAGAAGGAGTTTGGTCATGAGCCCATCGAGGACTACCCCGAGTGGGAGCCGGTGCATACCATCCTGCTGGGCAACAACGTCATGGGTATTGAGAACCTGGGCGGCGACATCGAGAAGGTGAAGGGACAGCGCTTCATGTTCTGTGCCTTCCCGCTGCGCTGGTATATGGGCGACGGCACCATCGTCCGCGCCGTGGCCAT
>NZ_JH417707.1 GCF_000239295.1 Flavonifractor plautii ATCC 29863 | reverse complement strand
CTTTCCCTACACGACGCTCTTCCGATCTAGTCGGGGCGGCGGCTCTGTTTTTCCATATGCTCCATGCTCCCCGCGGCGTCAGCTCCTTCTCCTCCATTTCAGCAGCAGGGCGGAGTTGAGGATCACCAGCACGGAGCCGGCGTTGTGAACCAGGGCCCCCACCACGGGGTTGAGGACGCCGGTCATGGCCAGCACGATGGCCACTAGGTTGAGGGCCATGGAGAAGGCCAGGTTGAGGCGGATGGTGGTCATCATCCGCCGGGACAGGGCCAGCAGGTGGGGCAGCTCCTCTACCCGGTCATTGACCAGAACGATGTCGGCGGCGTCCACGGCGATATCACTGCCCACGCCCCCCATGGCGATGCCCACAAAGGCCCTTTTCAGGGCGGGGGCGTCGTTGATGCCGTCGCCCACCATGCAGATCCGGACGCCCGCCTGCTGAGCCCGGTCGATCCAGTTGAGCTTGTCCTCCGGCAGACACCCCGCCCGGTACTCCCGAATGGACAGTGTCCGGGCGATGTGGGCGGCGGCGTTCTCGTTGTCGCCGGTGAGGAGCACCGGGGACACCCCCTCCGCGCTCAGGGCCCGGAGCATGGCCGCCGCCTCTCCCCGCACCGTGTCCGCCAGGGCGCAGAAGCCGGCGGGGGCCCCGTCCACCGCCAGATAGATGAGGGTGCACCCCTGGGCCAGAAAACCCTCCGCCTCCGCTCTGGCCGCCGGGGGAAGGGCCGCGCCCGCCTCCTCCAGCAGGGCCTCGCTGCCTGCCAGGACGGTATGGCCGTCCAGCACCGCCCGGAGTCCCCGGCCGGGCAGGGCCTCGAAGGCCTCCGCCGGGGCGGGCGTCCCGCCTCCGGCGGCCTGCCACCCCCTGACCACCGCTTTGCCCAGGGGATGCTCCGAGCCCAGCTCCGCCCGGGCCAGCCAGGCGTAGACCTGTTCCTCCGTCACGCCGGGGGACAGGCTGCGCACCGCCGTCACCTCGGGCACGCCGCGGGTCAGGGTGCCCGTCTTGTCGAAGGCCGCCTTGCCCACCTGGGCCAGCCGCTCCAGGGCGTCCCCCTCCCGCACCAGGAAGCTGTGGCGGGTGGCGTTGCCGATGGCCGCCATGATGGCGGTGGGGGTGGCCAGCACCAGGGCGCAGGGGCAGAACACCACCAGGATGGTCACCGCCCGGATCACCTGACCGCTGAGCAGCCACGTGAGGGCTGCGGAAGCGAGGGCGGCGACCACGATCCAGGTGGCCCAGCGGTCGGCCAGGCCCACGATCTTCGCCTTGCCCGCATCCGCCGACTGCACCAGGCGGATCATCCGCTGGATGGAGCTGTCCTCCCCCACCCGGGCGGCCTCCATCTCAAAGGAGCCGAACTGGTTGACAGTGCCGCTGAATACCTCGTCTCCCGGCCCCTTGTCCACCGGGAGGGACTCGCCGGTCATCACCGCCTGGTTGACGGAGGTCTGTCCGGCCCGCACCACCCCGTCCACCGGAATGGTCTCTCCGGGGAGCACCCGCAGCCGGTCCCCCACCGCCACGGCCTTGGCGGGGATGCTCTCCTCCCCGGCGGCGGTCACCCGCCGGGCGGTGCGGGGCGTCAGCCGGACCAGCTTTTCGATGCCCGCCCGGGCCTTGGCCACCGTCCGCTCCTCCAGCAGAGAGCCAAGCTGCATGATGAAGGCGATCTCACCGGCGGCAAAGATCTCCCCAATGGCCACCGAGGCGAGCAGCGCCAGAGAGACCAGCACGTCGGCCTTGATGTCAAAGCGGGTGAACAGCCCCACGGCCGCCTCCCTGACAATGGGCGCGCCGCAGAGCAGGATAGCCAGCCATGCCGGGTTCACCGGCATGGCCGCCGGGGCAAAAAAGCTCAGCAGGAGGGAAGCCCCTCCCAGCGCAAGGAATGTGATATCCCGTCTCATATACCCATACCCCCTATAGGTATATTTATACCCCCATGGGTATTATTTGTCAAGAAAAAAGCGGCCCAAACGGGCCGCATCAGCGTCAGCTCATACGTGAGAAGTGCTCGATGGCTTTGGCGAATTCCGCAATGGTCCGGTCCGCGTCTCCGTGCTCGATGCCGTCCCGGACGCAGTGGTTGAGATGCCCCTCCAGCACCACCTGTCCCACCTTGTGCAGGGCGCTCTTGGCGGCGTTGATCTGCATCAGCATGTCCTCACAGGGCACGTCCTGATCCACCATCTTGTCGATGGCGCCCAACTGCCCGATGATCTTTTTCAGTCTGCGGTGGAGGTTGTCCGCATCCATACACTGTCTCAATGGCTTCACCCACTTTCTTTGCTATGATACCAGCTTTTCGCCCGCCTGTAAAGGCAAAGCGGGGCCGGCGCGGCAAGGCGCGCCGGCCCCGGCCGGTGAAAGCTCAGCTCCGCTCCTCAAAGCTGGCGCCGCAGTTGCGGCAGTTGACGGTGATCTTCCCCTTCCCCCGGGGCACCCGCAGATACTGTCCGCAGTTGGGGCACTTGAAGTAGCGGTGCTCCTTGTCCCGGCGGATGGTACGGCGCATCCGCAGCCAGCGTATGGCGGGTCCGGCCAGAGCCAGAAACCGGGCGTTCTCCGCCCGGCGGCGGTCGATACGGCGGGAGAACATGCGGAACAGATCCCACAGGAGCACTGCCAGCGCCAGCCAGGAGAGCACCTCCAGGTGGGGCAGGCCGGACAGAAGAATGAGGACGATATAGACCACGAGGAGGAAAAAGGAGAGCTGGTCGCTTCCATACCGGCCGTACATCAATTTTCGAATGAAGTTCATCACCATGAAATACGGTCGTCTCCTTTGAAGTTAAAAATAAATTTTTTCTGAACTTATGATAGCGCCTCCCTGTTTCTTCGTCAAGGAAGGAAACGTAAACAATATGTGAATTGTCCGCCCGGGGCAGCCATTCCGGGGCTTGCGGGATGGCGGAAAACCCGGTATACTGGTAAAAAAGCATGGGAGGGGCGTTTATGGGACGCATCGACAAGGAGAATTACTATCTGGACATCGCCCAGACAGTGGCCGGGCGCTCCACCTGCCTGCGCCGGTGCTATGGGGCCATTCTCGTCAAGAGCGACGAGATCATCTCCACCGGCTACAACGGCGCCCCCCGCGGGCGGCGCAACTGCGTGGATCTGAACTACTGCACCCGCGAGGCGCTGAACATCCCCTCCGGGGAGCGGTACGAGCTGTGCCGCTCCGTCCACGCCGAGGCCAACGCCATCATCTCCGCCGCCCGCAGCGAGGCCCTGGGCGCCACCCTCTACATGGCCTGCGTGGAGCCGGAGAGCGGGGCGCTGATTCCCGGCTCCACCTCCTGCTCCATGTGCCGCCGCCTCATCATCAACGCCGGCATCGCCCGGGTGGTCATCCGGGACACCCGCACGGAGTACCGGGTGGTAGATGTGGCCGACTGGGTGCGGGAGGACGACTCCCTGCCCCGATCCCTTTGAGGCGCAGGGCCGCAGAAATTGATTCCGAACAGGAATGTTCTTGACAGAAGGCCGCCGCAGACTTAAAATAGATAAGGTGTAATATTTTGAAGAACGAGGGGTAAGCTCTTCAAATTTTGTGCGCTCTGCCCAAGAGCGGGCGGGAGCGCGTGCATCCGTTTCATGAAAAAGAACTTTGAAAATCCAAGATATGGAGGTGTGTTGAACCCTTGATGCAGACTGTCATCGCCTGTGTGATCACGGCCGTGGTCGCACTCATCATAGGCATTCCCATCGGCATTCAAATCCGCAAGCGCACCGCGGAAAAAGAGATCAACAGTGCGGAGGAGGAGGCCAAGCGCATCATCAACGAGTCCATCAAGAGCGCCGAGAGTAAGAAGCGAGAGGCGCTGGTGGAGGCCAAGGAGGAGATTCTCCAGGCCCGCAACGAGTATGAGCGCGAGGTGAAGGAGCGCCGGGCCGACCTGCAGAAGCAGGAGCGGCGGCTCCAGCAGAAGGAAGAGAACCTGGACCGCAAGACCGAGAACATCGAGAAGAAGGAGGACACCCTGCAGCGCAAGCTGGCCGAGCTGGACGCGGCCCGGGACGAGGTGGCCACCGTCAAGAAGACCCAGATGGAGGTGCTGGAGCGCATCTCCGGCTTCACCGCCGAGGAGGCCAAGAACTACCTCATCAACCAGCTTGCCGAGGAGGTCACCCATGAGTCGGCCATGAAGGTGCGGGAGATCGAGGCCCAGTTCAAGGAGGAGGCCGACACCCGCGCCAAGGAGATCCTGTCCCTGGCCATTCAGCGCTGCGCCGCCGACCATGTGGCCGAAGCCACCGTCTCTGTGGTTCCCCTGCCCAATGACGAGATGAAGGGCCGCATCATCGGCCGCGAGGGCCGCAACATCCGCACGCTGGAGACCATGACCGGCGTGGATCTGATCATCGACGACACGCCGGAGGCCATCACCGTCTCCTGCTTCGACCCGGTGCGCCGGGAGATCGCCCGCATCGCCCTGGAGAAGCTCATCCAGGACGGCCGCATCCATCCCACCCGCATCGAGGAGATGGTGGAGAAGGCCAAGCGGGAGGTGGACGCCACCATCAAGGCCGAGGGCGAGCGCGCCGTGTTCGAGACCAATGTCCACGGCCTGCACCCCGAGCTCATCAAGCTACTGGGCCGCATGCGCTACCGCACCAGCTACGGCCAGAACGTGCTCAACCACTCCATCGAGGTGTCCCACCTGGCGGGGCTGATCGCCGCTGAGATCGGCGCCGACGTGACCCAGGCCAAGCGGGCCGGCCTGCTCCACGACCTGGGCAAGTCCATCGACCACGAGGTGGAGGGCTCCCACGTGCAGATCGGTGTGGAGCTGGCCCGGAAGTACCGGGAGAACGAGGACATCGTGCATGCCATTGAGGCGCACCACAACGACGTGGAGCCCCGCACCATCGTGGCCTGCATCGTCCAGGCAGCCGACGCCATCTCCGCCGCCCGCCCCGGCGCCCGCCGCGAGAACCTGGAGAACTATATCAA
This sequence comes from Flavonifractor plautii ATCC 29863, assembly GCF_000239295.1. Classification (GTDB taxonomy): domain Bacteria; phylum Bacillota; class Clostridia; order Oscillospirales; family Oscillospiraceae; genus Flavonifractor; species Flavonifractor plautii. The sequence continues at coordinate 920 of NZ_JH417707.1, read as the reverse complement.
GCGTCTGGAGAAGCTGGAGGAGGTCACCTCCTCCTTCCCCGGTGTGGAGAAGTCCTTCGCCATTCAGGCCGGCCGCGAGGTGCGCATTATGGTGGCCCCGGACAAGGTCAGCGAGGATCAGATGGTGCTCCTGGCCCGGGACATCGCCAAGAAGATCGAGGAGGAGCTGGAGTATCCCGGCCAGATCAAGGTCAACATGATCCGGGAGACCAAGGTCATCGAGTACGCGAAATAAGATACGCACGGGAGGGGCTGCTGGACAGCCCCTCCTTTGTCGAAAGCGGGGAGTTTGCCCATGAAAAAACCGAAAAAAGAAGAAAAGCCCCTCAGCGGCGCTCAGGATGCCTACGAGTGGCTTCAGATTTTGATTGTGGCGCTGGTGACCATCATCCTGGTATTCACCTTCGTGGGGCGCATCACCCCGGTGGTGGGGGAGTCCATGCTGCCCACCCTCCACGAGGGGGATGTGATGCTGATCCGGGACATCGGCTACACCGATCCCCAGCCGGGGGACATCGTGGTGCTCACCAAGGAGTTTGACGCCGCCAGGGGGCCCATTGTCAAGCGGATCATCGCCGTGGAGGGCCAGACGGTGGACATCGACTACCAGACCGGCACCGTCTATGTGGACGGCGAAGCCCTGGACGAGCCCTATCTGAACGAGCCCATGGAGGAGCCCTGGTATGAGGATCTCACCTCCGTGACGGTGCCGGAGGGGTCGGTCTTCGTCATGGGGGATAACCGCAACCACTCCAACGACAGCCGGGACGTGACCCTGGGCACCGTGGACACGCGCTATCTGCTGGGCAAGGCGGAGTTCATCTGCTTCCCCTTCTCCGACTTCGGACGCATCGGCTGAGGGAGGCGGCCGCCCCGCCCGGCCGGGGATCATACAATCGCGGGCCGCAGGCAATGCCTGC
>NZ_JH417706.1 GCF_000239295.1 Flavonifractor plautii ATCC 29863 | reverse complement strand
GAGCGCCGGCCGGCGCTCCGCCCCTCTGTTTCGCAGCCGCTTCACACGCCCGGAAGCCCGCACTCCAGCAGGCGGCACGTCCCCTCCGCCGTACACTGGTAGGAGGCCACGCCGTGGGGGACAAAGAGCTCCTCGCCCCTGCGGGCCCGCAGAGAACCGCCCTCCCATTGGAACTCCGCCTCCCCCTCCAGCACCAGGAGCACCTGGAACCCGCGGTTGACACAGAGGGCGCTCCCATGGGCCTCCCGGCGCAGCTCCACCTCATCCATATAGAAGCGGGGGGTCTGCTCCGGCGTGATGAGCCGCTTCCGCCAGGGCTCCTCCGCCCCGGAGACGGGGCGGAAACGGTGCCGGGCCAGCAGCTCCTCCCGGGGCAGGCAGTCAAAACGGAAGCAGTCCAGCAGGCCGTCCATGCCGGCGGGGCCATACATGCTCGCCACCGGCAGGCGGGAGCCGTCCGGGCGGATGTACTCCGCCCGCAGGGTGATGTCCACCGGCTCCTGCAGCTCGGCCACCAGGGAATCGCTCCCCATGGCGTGGGCCGTGCCCGCCGGGATGAAGTACACCTCCCCCGGACGGATGGGGATCTGGTGCAGGCAGTCCAGCAGGGCCGCCGTGTCCTGCCGCTCGATCAGCCCCCGGAAATACGCCGGCGTGACGCCGGGCCGGAACCCCAGCCAGATGCACGCCCCCGGACGGGTGTCCAGCACGTACCACGCCTCATCCTTCCCGGAGGGCAGGCCGAAATACTTCCGCGCCCGCGCCCCGTCCGGATGGGTCTGGAGCAGCAGGCGGTCCCTGGAGTGGAGCAGCTTGAGCAGAAAGCCCAGGCTGACCCCCCAGTGCGCGGCGTGAGCCTCCCCCAGCCAGGCCGCAGGGTTTTCCGCCAGGCAGTCCCGCAGTAAAACGTCCGTCCCCGCCACCCGGGACAGCCCCGTGGCAGTGCCGGGCTGGAGGGCGGAGGTCACCAGGGAGGCGATCCACATCTGGGAACACACCCGCGCCCCCGGTCCCTCCCCCAGAAATTCGTTGATCATCTCGCCCCCGGGGATTAGGTAATCCACCTTGTTGGGGGCCAGTCTGAGCATTTGGTTCGGTGATAGGTCCATTCGTCCCAGCCTCTTTCCCATTGTGATACTGGGGCCAGTATATCACACCGCAGGGCCCTGTTCCAGCGTTTCTTTTTCTAGGGCCTCCCGGAGCATCTCCCGGAGTTCCGCCTGGCCCGGCACGCGGCCGCAGGACACCACCCGGCCTCCCACCACCAGGGCCGGGGTGGTCATCACCCCATAGGCGGCGATCTGCATGAAGTCCGTCACATGTTCAATGGCGGCATCCACCCCAAGCTCCGCCAAAGCCGCACGGACGGCCGCTTCCAGGGCGCTGCACCTGGCGCACCCGGAGCCCAGCACCTTGACGCTGGCGGCGGTCTTGTCCGCTCCCACCCGCACCGCCGTTTCAGGGGTACGGCCACAGCAGGGCGGGGGCGTACCCTTTTTCTTTTTTCCGAACAGTCCCATGTTTCGTTACCTCCTAAATGGAAATCAGATAGAATTGGAACACGTTGAACAGATAGCCGATGAGGATAATACCGCTTGTGCAGATGGCGATAAACAGCCCCAGCAGTCTGGGCTTCACCGCCTTGCGGAGCATGATCATCGAGGGCAGGCTCAGCGTGGTGACCGCCATCATGAAGGCCAGGACTGTACCGAGCTGTGCGCCCTTGGCGAGCAGGGCCTCCGCCACCGGGATCGTACCGAAAATGTCCGCATACATCGGGACGCCCACCAGCACGGCCAGGACAACGCCGAAGGGATTGCTGCCGCCCAGAACGGTCTCAATCCATGACTCGGGTATCCAGTTGTGGATCACCGCGCCGAGCCCCACGCCCACCAGGATGTAGGGAGCTACTTTCTTGAAGGTGGACACAGCCTGCTCCCTTGCGTACCGCACCCTCTCTCGCCTTGTCAGCTCGGGCGACTCAATGTCTATACTGCCGGCCGAAAAGACGAATTGCTCAACATGCTTCTCCATGTGCAGCCGCTCCAGGAGTGTACCGCCCGCCACGGCAAGCGCCAGCCCTACCACCACATAGAAAATGGCCACCTTAGTCCCAAAGATGCTCATCAGCAGCACCAGACTGCCCAAGTCCACCATCGGCGAGGAGATCAGAAAGGAAAAGGTGACGCCCAGGGGCAGCCCCGCGGTGGTAAAACCGATGAACAGCGGGATGGACGAGCAGGAGCAGAAGGGCGTCACCGTCCCCAGCAGGGCGGACACCAGATTGGCGCCCACGCCGTGGAGCCGGCCCAAAATGTGCTTGCTCCGCTCCGGTGGGAAATAGCTCTGTATATAGGAAATAGAAAAAATCAGAACACAGAGCAGTACTGTAATTTTCAAGCTGTCATACAGGAAAAACTGTACACTGCCGCCGAGCCGTCCATGGATATCCAGGCCCAGCGCGGACAGGCCGCGTCCGAGCCACTCGTTCAGCCACCTCATGCCCAAAATCTGCTCCTGAAACAGGCTCCATAACTCCATATCGTTCCGCCTCCCTTTATGTATTATAGATCAAAATATTTTGATGCTTTGCTCGAAAACACGCCATCTACTGTGACGGCGTGTTCCGCTCCCGCTATTCAAGCGGTGTCCCCTGTTCTGTAACCGGCGTAGTCAGCTCCAGCAGCAGCTTCACCGCGTACTCCCTGCCCGTCCTGCTCAGCTGGTAGTGGGTCCACTTGCCCTCCTGACGGCTCTCCACCAAGCCGGACTCGCACAGCACCTTCATGTGGTAGGATAGCCCGGACTGGGTCAGCTCCATGGGCTCCTGCAAGACACAGGCGCACTTTTCCCCGCCGCGCAGCTCCTCCAAAATGGCCAAGCGTTTGGGATCGCACAACGCCTTGAATACCCGAGCCGCCGCCCTATAATCTCTTTCCATAAAGCCCTCTTCATATCAAATATTTTTGATATTATTTTATATGGCTTTTCTTCAATCGTCAACCCTCAATTTTTAAGCAAAAGCCATCCCAGCAGGAAAGCCATACTGCTCTGCCTCCGAAAACAAAGGCTGTATAAAAACTCTGTATGTCAAATCCCTTTCCAGCAGAACATCGGCAGAGTGGACAGAGAACTCTTCGTAACTATATAGAACAAGCGGCACACTGTGCCCGATACCGTATACCTTGTGTCCTGTCACAGTACAGCGGTGGGCCGGTTCGCCTACAACTTTGTAGCTGATATGATCACAAAAAGTATTTTCAGATAAGTTGACACCCTTTCCGCTCAATGGTATAATAACACCGTTATATAACACTGTTATAAGGCGGTGAAGTTTGAATGGAGGAGCGGTCCACTGCTACACTGGAAAAAATTCAGCAGGCGGCTTTGGCGGAATTTCTGGACAAGGGATTTCTGGGAGCCTCCCTGCGGCAGATTGTAAAGAACGCCGGGGTGACCACTGGGGCCTTTTACGGCTACTTTTCCAGCAAGGAGGCCCTGTTCAACTCTATCGTGGAGCCCCACGCCGCGGCCCTCATGGGCCGCTTTATGGAAGCACAGACTACCTTTGCCGAACTGCCGGAAAAGGAGCAGCCGGAGCACATGGGCCTGGAGTCCGGTAGATGTGTGGACTGGATGGTGGACTATATCTGCGCCCACCGGGAGCCGGTGAAGCTGCTGCTCTGCTGTGCGGAGGGGACCAGCTATGAGCACTTCGTCCATAACATGGTGGAGGTAGAGGTGGAGTACACCCAACGCTACATGGAGGTGCTCCGCCGCCTGAGCCGGGACATCCCGGTGCTGGACAAATCCCTGTGCCATATCATCGCCAGCGGGATGTTCAATGGCATCTTTGAGATCGTGGTTCACGATATGCCCCGGGATCAGGCGATGCGGGATGTGGATCAGTTGCGGGCGTTTTACACCGCTGGTTGGTCAAAACTGATGGGGGAATAATCCCCTATCTTTTTGAAATATAGTTAGTTTATACTAACTTCAAGAGGAGGTTTTTTCATGAAGCAGAAGAGAAAGAGCGATGTGGCCGTCCTGCTGGACTACGCGGGCAGCCACAAAGGGCTGACCTTCCTGGGGCTGGCCCTGTCGGCGGTGTCCATGCTGCTGAGCATGGCGCCCTACATCTGCATCTGGCTGGCGGCCCGGGATCTGATCGCGGTGGCGCCGGACTGGACGGCGGCGCAGAGCGTCGCCCAATACGGCTGGCTGGCGTTCGCCTTTGCGGTGGCTGGCATCATCCTGTACTTCGCTGGCTTGATGTGTACCCATCTGGCGGCCTTCCGCACGGCGTCCAACATCCGCAAGCAGGGCGTGGCCCATGTGATGAAGGCTCCGCTGGGCTTTTTCGACGCCAACGCCTCCGGCCTCATCCGCGGGCGGCTGGACGCGGCGACGGCCGACACGGAGACCCTGCTGGCCCACAACCTGGCGGACATCGTGGGCACCATCACCCTGTTCATCGCCATGCTGGTGATGATGTTCGTCTTTGACTGGCGGATGGGGGCGGCCTGCCTGCTGGCGGCGGTGATCTCCATTGTGGCCATGTTCTCCATGATGGGCGGTAAAAACGCCCAAATCCTGGGGGAATATCAGGCGGCTCTGGACCGCATCACCAAGGCGGGCACCGAGTACGTCCGGGGTATCCCGGTGGTCAAGATCTTCCAGCAGACGGTCTACTCCTTCAAGGCGTTCCAGGAGGCTATTGAGGACTACAGTACCAAGGCCGAGCACTATCAGGCGGATATTTGCCGGACACCCCAATCCGTCAACCTGACCTTCACCGAGGGGGCCTTTGTGTTCCTGGTTCCGGCGGCCCTGTTCCTGGCGCCGGGTGCCCTGGCCGGGGGCGACTTTGCGGGGTTTGTCACGAACTTCGCCTTTTACGCGGTGTTCTCCGCCATCATCTCCACAGCCCTTGCCAAAATCATGTTTGCCGCATCGGGCATCATGCTGGCCGGCACCGCTCTGGGCCGCATTGATCAGGTCATGGGCGCTCCCGAGCTGAAAGTGCCGGAGCATCCCAAGTCCCCCCAGAGCAGCCGTGTGGAATTTGAGGATGTGAGCTTTACCTACGACGGTGCGGAGACGCCCGCCCTCTCCCATGTCTCCTTCACAGCGGAGCCGGGACAGACTGTGGCCCTGGTGGGGCCCTCCGGCGGCGGCAAAACCACCGCCGCCAGCCTGATCCCCCGTTTCTGGGACGCCGCCTCCGGCGCGGTGAAGGTGGGCGGCGTGGATGTGCGGCAGATCGACCCCCATGTGCTCATGGACCAGATCGCCTTTGTGTTCCAGAACAGCCGCCTGTTCAAAGCCTCTATCTTGGAAAATGTCCGGGCCGCCCGCCCCGACGCCACCCGGGAGCAGGTGCGCGCGGCGCTGATGGCCGCCCAGTGCGGGGACATTCTGGAGAAGCTGCCCCAAGGCATGGACACCCTGATCGGCTCCGAGGGGACCTATCTCTCCGGCGGCGAGCAGCAGCGCATCGCCCTGGCCAGGGCCATCTTAAAGGACGCGCCCATCGTGGTCCTTGACGAGGCGACCGCCTTCGCGGACCCCGAGAACGAGGCGCTGATCCAAAAGGCGTTCTCCGAGCTGACCCGGGGCCGCACCGTTATCATGATCGCCCACCGCCTGTCCACCGTTGTGGGCGCGGACAAGATTCTGGTGTTGGAGGAGGGCCGCATCGTGGAGCAGGGCTCCCATCAGGAGCTGACCGCCGCCGGCGGGCTCTATGCCCGGATGTGGGCGGACTACAACCAAGCGGTCCAGTGGAAGATCACCAGCGAGCAGTGAGAGAGGGGTGAAGAAGATGTTCAGCAAAAGCTTTCAGCGCAAATACGCCCTCACCGACCAGGGCGTGAAAAACACCAAAAAGGGCGCCTTCTGGACGGTCATTGTCAATCTGGTCGTCATGGGCGGCATGGGCATCCTGTACCTGTTGATGTACGGCCTGATGGGAACCCTGACGGACGGAGCGCCGCTGCCCGGCCCGGCGCTCTTTCTTGGGCTGGTAATCGCGTTTGTCATTCTGTCCTTCGTGACCCACCTGCAGCAGTACCACGCCACTTACGGCCTAGTCTATAACGAGGTGAAGTCCACCCGTCTCAGCCTGGCGGAGCGGCTGCGCAAGCTGCCCTTGGGCTACTTCGGCAAGCGGGATCTGGCGGACCTGACCGAGACCCTCATGGGTGATGTGAACCGCATGGAGCACGTCTGGTCCCATGTGCTGGGGTACCTGTACGGGGCCTACATCTCCACGGCCATTATCGCGGTGTGCCTGCTGGTATATGACTGGCGGCTGACCATCGCCTGCCTGTGGGGGGTGCCGGTGGCCTTCGGCCTGCTGTTCGGCACCCGGAAGATCTCCGCCCGTGCCTCGGAACGGACGAAACAGGCCGCGGTCCGTGTCTCCGACGGCATCCAGGAGGCGTTGGAAAATGTCCGGGAAATCCGCGCCACCAACCAGGAGGCGCGCTATCTGGCCGGGCTCAACCAGAAGATCGACGACCATGAGAAGGTCACCATCCAGGGCGAGCTGGGCACCGGCATCTTTGTTAATGCGGCCAGTGTCATCATGCGCCTGGGGGTAGCCACCACCATCCTGGCGGGGGCCAGCCTGATCCTCTCCGGGCAGATCGACTTCATGCTGCTGTTTTTGTTCCTGCTGGTCATCACCCGTGTGTACGCCCCCTTCGACCAGAGCCTGGCCCTCATCGCAGAACTGTTCGTGTCCCAGGTGTCCGCCGACCGCATGAACGAGATTTATGATACGCCCACCGCAGAGGGGGCCGAGGTGTTCCAGCCCAAGGGCCACGACATTGTGTTCGACCATGTGGGCTTCGCCTACGACAAGAAGAAGGTACTGGACGGTGTGAGCTTTACCGCCCGGGAGGGTGAAGTGACCGCTCTGGTGGGGCCCTCCGGCTCCGGCAAGAGCACCTGCGCCCGGCTGGCCGCCCGGCTGTGGGATGTTACGGAGGGCACCATCAGGGTAGGAGGCGTGGACATCTCCACCGTGGACCCGGAGGCGCTGCTGACCGACTACTCCATGGTGTTCCAGGATGTGGTGCTCTTTGACGATACCGTGATGGAGAACATCCGCCTGGGCAAGCGAGGAGCCACCGATCAGGAGGTGCGGACCGCGGCGGAGGCCGCCAACTGTGGGGAGTTCATCCGCCGTCTGCCCCAGGGATACGACACCCCCATCGGAGAAAACGGGGCGAAGCTCTCCGGCGGGGAGCGGCAGCGCATCTCCATTGCCCGGGCGCTCTTGAAGAACGCCCCCATCGTCCTGCTGGACGAGGCCACCGCCAGCCTGGATGTAGAGAACGAGACCAAGGTGCAGGGCGCCCTCTCCCGCCTGCTGGCAGGCAAGACGGTGCTGGTCATCGCCCACCGGATGCGCACCGTGGCCGGGGCGGACCACATCGTGGTGCTGGAAAATGGCCGGGTGGCCGAGCAGGGCACGCCTGCGGAGCTGATGGAAAAAGGAGGACTCTACCGTCGTATGGTGGAGCTACAGAGCCACAGTGCCCAGTGGCAACTCAACGGGAACGAATAACATAGGACCCCGTAGCAGAGACTAGGTAGTTTTCCTTTATCAGAAATTTGGCCGGGTCGTGTCAAGATTTTTTCGCACTTTAGTTTG
>NZ_JH417705.1 GCF_000239295.1 Flavonifractor plautii ATCC 29863 | reverse complement strand
GTGGGCTAAACTATAGACGCCTTACCGCCTCGCGGCGGCGGGTTTTCCATAGCTCGCCCCCGAACCGTACTTACACCTCTCGATGTATACGGCTCTCTATTTATCCACCCTACGAATTTGTGATTGTTTTGTAGCAGTCCTCGCACACAATTAGCGTCTTGCGGCGCTTTTTCAACATAAATTGTTCCCAGGGCTCGTTGCCGGAAAGACTTTTCAGGTTCTTCACCTGGTAAATCATAACCGGGAGTTCATTTTTACAGCACAGCTCACAGTATCCGGTCATAAATCTGGCAATGACTTCCTTGGGTCGGATGGAGTATCTATAGTCCGGCGTTGTGTCCATGTCTAATTTAGACGGCGCACTTTTCCGGAAACCGTTATGGTAGAACTCGGCCCGTTTTATCCCGTGTTTTGTTTCGTATTCTATGCCAAATATGCGGTCTCTCGTATATTTCTTCTTGACTTTCGCTGCGGAGCACCGCATTTTCCTTGCGATAGTCTTATACATGCTGTACTCCATGACATAGCAAAACTTGTTCAGGACAGATACATTCCGTGCCAGACGATAATAGTTGTAGATACCCCGGATTTCTCCGTTGAATTGTGCGAGGATTTCAATAGGTTCTTTGTTTTGCAAGCCGTTCCTTGCCACAGGCATCCAAATTTCTTTCCCCGTGCCATCCTTTTGTATATTAAGCGCCCTATACTCTTGCAGTTTACCCATCCATTTTTCCTTTGGAAGCAGGAGGACAACGCGCCCATTATAGGCTCGCTTTACGCCGCCCTTTGTCTTTTTGACCGCCTGATTCTTGCTGATGGTGATGTCGTATCCCAGGAATCTTGCCTTGTCATGTCCGTGGGTAATCAGGGTTTTCTCAGGCGACATGGTGAGGTTCAATTCCTGTTTCAGAAATTCACTGACGGCGGTCTTGATTTGTTCGGCGTCCGCTTTATTTCCAATCACGCCAATTAGAAAATCATCGGCGTAACGGACATATAGAACTCTGCGATAGTTGGGGTCCATTGGCTCCCGACTGGGGGTAGATAGCAGGATTGCCTGTAATTTCTTCTGCATGACTTTGGCGTCTTTCCGTTCTTCTTCGCTCATGGTGTTCCATTTTTTGGCGTTTCGTTCTCTGGTTCGCGCATAGTGGTGGTTGGCATTGACATAGTCGTTGCTGAACCGCCGCTTGTCGCCCTTGCCGAATTGCGCCCGGAGCTTTTCCATGAACAGGTCCAGCTCGTTCATATAGATATTCGCCAAGAGTGGACTTACCCCGGAGCCCTGCGGCGTGCCACTGTAGGTCTGGTGCTTCATCCAGTCCTCCAGATACCCGGCCCGGAGCAGCTTCCAAATCAGGTCTATGAAAGCCTCGTCCTTTATCCTTCGTTTCAGAATGTTGACCAGGATGTGGTGGTCGATGTTGTCGAAACACCCTTTGATGTCGCCCTCCACAAACCAGCTGACGCCGGTGAAGGTTTTCTGTATCTGCGACAGGGCGGTATGACAGCTTTTTCCGGGCCGAAAACCATGAGATGTGCTTTGAAAGGTCGGTTCATAGATGCTTTCTAAAATCATGCGAACGGCTTCTTGTACCAGTTTGTCGTCTGCCGCCGGGATACCCAGCGGGCGCAGCCCGTTTCCACTTTTCTTGGGGATGTACTGCCTCCTGGCGGGGTGGGGTTGATAACTGCGGTCCCGCAGTTTTTTAATCAGGGACTCAATTCGCTTCAGGCTCATACCGCTGAGGGTAGCGCCATCTGCTCCAGCCGTCGTACTCCCCTTGTTCGCATATAGGTTCTGATAGGCCAGAAGGTAGAGCTGAGGGTTATACAGGTTGCGGTAAAGACGCTCATACTGGTAATGCGCTTTCTGCGCGTGCTTTCGTAGGGTTTCCAATACTGTCTGTGGACTTCTCATAGTGCCTCACGCACCTTTCCTTTTCAGTATCAGGGGATAAACTGCCACCCTTCGCCATGTGGACGCCATTAACGCCCTCGGACTACTATGGTGGCTCCGTGACCGTGCCGGATATTCAGGCCCAGGCCATAGCTGTTTCCAGCGTTCCGGTTTAGGTCATCTCCGGTTAGAACTATGCAAATTGGCCTGTTCTGCTGTCGGATGCGACTTCCGTCATTTCCCGCTGACTGCGGGCGGCTGATATGGATGTGTACGCATTTGGCGATTTACCTTCACCACTTGCCCATATCACACGGCGCATATAGTCATCTTTTCGCCGTGGCGGACGATAACGCTCCTCTGACTATCGTTCAGGCAGTTTGGCTTTCATCCTCATGCAGAACTTTTCATCTTGGCACTCAGTCGCAGCGTGATGACTGGCTGACTTATGCCTTTTCCGGCGTGCTGTGTTCCCCTTGGGATTTCTCTTGCGGGTAAGCCGGATGATGACAGGGTTTCAGATTTCACATTTTCCCTTCCACTTGCCAAAGGTGGAATTTGCATAGTCCCGCGCTGCCTGCGTTGCTTCAGGCGGCTTCCGGACGCAC
>NZ_JH417704.1 GCF_000239295.1 Flavonifractor plautii ATCC 29863 | reverse complement strand
TAGATTTCGTTCCCCGGGCGTTGCCGCGCCCTCTGGTTTACCTGTGGTTAAATCATAACCGCAGTTTCTTCGGTTGTCAATCGTAAAAACGAAAAAATATCGTTTTTGTGATTTGTATACAAAATCAGAATCGAAATTTTTGCGTCTGTGAGGTGTGCCCCATGGATACTGTAGACCGCATCTTTGGGTTGCTTGACAAAATGCCGATTGAACAACAGGAGTTTGCCAAGCTGGTAGGGGTATCAGATGATACTGCGAGTAACTGGCGTCGCAGAAAATCGGCCTCTTATTCTAAATATCTCTCCAAAATCGCTGAAGCCTTGGGCACTACAGTAGAGTACCTGTTAACTGGGAACGAAAAAAAGCCCGCCCCCGCTCCGAAAAGCGAGGACGAGCTGGTAAATGCGATTATCCTGGGCCGCGACGGAAAGGCCGTCAAGCGGACGTACACCAAGGAGCAGATGGAGGCGCTGCGCAAGGTGCTTGATGTGATGCCCTATCTGGACGACGAGGAGCTGTAGCGGATGTGTCCGACTTGGACACCGGCGATTTAACCTGTGGTTGACAACAGGTCAGTAAACAGCTATAATTGAGCATAGAAGAGGGCGTTGCCAGACACGGTCAGCCCTTAGTGGTCTTTGAAGTGATCGCCGAACTTGTCAGGGTGCCGGCGGTCACTTCTTTTTATGGCTCAAAAAGAGGCCGATAATACCGACAATCAGGATACCGATCTGAATCAAGTCAGAGTATGTAACCATCATGGGCAGCCCCCCTTTCGTGGGATCGGAGGGCAAAGAAGCTGCCCTCCGTCAAGAGGGCTGACCGCTGTTGTCTGGCAACGCCGCTTTTAAGATACCATGTTTCGACCGGAAGCGCAAGGGGTTTTCCCGGCTGCCGCCCGGATAAAGGGCTCAAACTGCTGATAGATCCTCCACTCCCAGGGGGAGCGGAAGAAGTAGGAGCGGCCGCGCTCCGCCATGTACTGGGCATCCAGCGCCAGCAGCCGCTCCATGCGGGAGGCACACACCTCGGCGGCGCGGATGCTCAGGCGGCACCTCTGCCCGATGGCAAAGGGGGTGCGCAGGCCCAGGCCCCGCAGGACGCAGGAGGGGGCCAGGAGCTGGGAGGCGAATCGGTCGGCCGCGCGCTCCTGGGGACTGTCCTTATCTGCCTCCGAGCGGCGCACCGTGTTGCCCCCGGCGGGGCAGTGCCCCAGCGCAAAGTGGCCGATCTCGTGCGCGATGGTGAAGCACCGGCGGCCCTGGCTCTGCTCGGGCCTGTAGAAGATGGCCGCCAGCGGCCCGTCCTCCTCTCGGAACAGGAAGCCGTCCGCCCCGTGGACATGCTGGGTCAGGTTGTACCGGCGCAGGAGCTCATACCCCTGTGTGTAGGAGTACAGCCCCAGGCCAAGCCTGCGGCACACCTGTCCCAAGTCAACCGGCAGCTCAGAGATCCCACAGCGCCACAGCACTTCCCACGCAGTCATATCCGCCCCTCCTATTTGTAGCGATTGTAGTTGCAATTATAGAACAGATGTTCTATAATTGCAAGTGAAAAAATGTGTCCAACTTGGACACATCTAGGATTTACCTGTGGTTAAATTTGTGGTTGACAAATTCGATCCGAGGGCATATTATATAAGGGCAACGAGAGTTACTCGTCGCACCATTTATTCAACCCTTGGGCAAGGCCTCCTACTTTTCGGGATGTGCTGACCTCAAGGGTTTTTTCTTTGGAGGGGTTGCTTTGTTATCAATGCTGCCAAAAAGAACCGCCATTCTGGTTGACGGCGGCTATTACCGCGTACGATCCGCCGACCTGTGGGGGAAAAAATCTGCAAACGACCGCGCAAATGAGCTTTACAAGTATTGTATGCTACATATCACAGAGCCGGAGGAGCCAAGGGAGCTGTATCGCATTTTCTACTACGATTGTCCCCCCATGACCAGAACGCTCCGCCACCCGCTCACCGGTGCAGAAGTCGACTACGCAACTATGCCAGGAACAAGATGGTCAAATAATTTTTACAAATTTTTGTCTGAAAAGCACCGTATGGCGTTGCGCATGGGTGAACTGGCTGAGAGCACGGCTTCCTACATTCTGAAGGACAGCGTGCTGGCCGATTTGCTCTCCCGCGCAAAGACTGTCGATGACCTGATGCCAGATGATTTCCGTATTGACGTGAAGCAAAAGGGCGTTGACATGCGGGTGGGACTTGACGTTGCTTCCCTCGCTCAGGGACGGTATGCTGACCAGATCATTTTGATCGCCGGAGACAGTGATTTTCTTCCTGTAATTAAAATGGCACGGAAACATGGCCTTGACTTTATCCTTGACCCCATGAAGCAGAGGCCGAAGCACACCATGATAGAGCATGTGGATGCCGTTGAGACACTCACCGATAAAATGGATGCACCTCCATCCGCCCCCTTCTCCTCCCACGACAACCAGGCCCACCTGCGTGCAGCCATTGCAGAATTGGAGGCTGGTGGCGGTACAGTTCATGAGTTAATTGAAGATAATTAAGACCTAGCAAAGAGCCGGGGCTACGGCCCCGGTCTCTTAAAACGCCTAGAATCGAACAGCGAACGTTTCCAGTTGTCATGAATCCCACCCCTGTACCCCGGGTCGGCCTCGGCGGTTTTTGCGTATGGCTTGGCACGCAGGATGCCTGCTTCTCCGCCAAACGGGTATCACGTCTGGTATTCACTTGTTTGAGTAACGTGTCTTGTGCTGTCATTGTCTGTCGTTACCTGTAGTTAAATTATCACCGTATTCCGTGATTGTCAACTTATATTCACGTAGTTTATTGATTTTTGGCATCTTGTACAGCCAAGGAGCTGATGCTTTGTGTATGAATCACAAGATATTGCAAACCGAATAAAAACACATGCGAAATCAAAAGGCATCCGTCTAAAACAAATGCTGTCTGACTGCAAGTTAGGGATTAACACTATCTCACAGATGTCAAAAGGAAATGATATGCTTTCAAAAAATCTTGCAAAAATCGCCGATTACCTGGACTGTTCCGTGGATTATCTGCTCGGCCGGACAGATAACCCAGAAGTAAACCGATAACAAAAATGTGTCCAACTTGGACACCACATGACCGTTGCAAAAAATGAGCCGGGGCTACGGCCCCGGTCTCTTCAAACGCCAAAATCGAACATTTGTATCACACCAAGGAGTGAACGCCATGAAAATCACCGTGATGCAGGTCAACAATGAACTCGCCAGCACCGGCGTCTCCGTCTATGTGGACGGGCAGCTCCTGGGCAGTATAGGCCCCGGCGGCAGCGTCTCTGCGTCTCTGGAGGCCCCTTCTTGCCTCGTTCGGGTGGAGTGCGGCGTCTACAGCCGGGAGCTCATTTTGTGGCAGGACAGCGCCCTGCAAGTCTCCTGGGGCCTAAATCCGCCCGAGATGATTGTCAGCCATGCCAAAAAATAAGGGGGCCTACTCATGCGACGTGCAAACGGCACCGGCTCCATTGTAAAGCTCTCAGGCAACCGCCGGCGCCCCTATCTTGTGAAGATCTCCGCCAGGGATAAAGACGGCTATGTGCGCCAGGTGGCGCTGAGCTACCACGCCAAGCTCCAGGAAGCCCAGGAGGCGCTGGAGGAGTATAACCGCAAGGCTGCCGCCGGGCAGACCCCCAGTGCGGATATGCTCTCCTGGACCGTGGAACAGGTCTATACCGCCTGGTCGGAGCGGGAGTACCCCAGGAGCGGGAAATCCTCTGTTGCCTCCCACAAGGCATCCTGGAACCAGCGTGTCTCTCGCTACGCCGCCCGTAAAATGCGCAGCGTTACCCTGGACGAGTGGCAGGCCATCCTGGACGAGGGTGAGGACGAGGGCCGCTCCCAGTCCAGCATCAATAACGATGCAATTTTGATCCGCGCATTGCACGCCTACGCCATGAAACGTGATATTATTGGGAAGGATTACTCCCGGTATTTAGATATCCCCACCGTCGACATCAAGGTCAAAAAGGGGGCGCTCAATGATCTCCAGCTTGCCAAATTGGAGGAGCTGGCGAGGGCCGGGTTTCCCGGCGCATCAGAGGCCATGGTTCTGTGCTATACCGGCTTGCGCATCAGCGAGTTCTTGTCCCTTACCCCCTTCGCTTACCGCTCCGAGGATGGCGGCTACCTCCAGTGCGGCGTGAAAAGCGCGGCAGGCCGTGACCGGATTATCCCGATCCACCCCAAGATCTCCGCCTACGTGCAACAATGGCTGTCAGCGGAAAAAGGCATGTCCTCCGACCGTTACCGCATCTCGGTGTTTACCCCAGTGGTAGAGCAGCTCGGCATACCAGAGGCCACCCCGCACTGGTGCCGCCATACCTTCGCCACCCTTCTAAGCCGTGCCGGAGTGGACGAGATCAAGGTGAAGCTACTCCTGGGGCACTCCCTCAAGGGAAATGTCACCGCCACCTACATTCATCCCACCCCCGCCGATCTCGCCAAAGAGGTGAAAAAGCTGGCCTGACAAAATCACCAGGAATCCGCCGTTAGTAACGTATTAGTAACGAGCTAGTATCATTTTTTGCCTACACGCCTAGAGTTCCAGTCACTCCAGAGCCGCACCTGGTTAAAATTTTCTTAAATC
>NZ_JH417703.1:15410-56118 GCF_000239295.1 Flavonifractor plautii ATCC 29863 | reverse complement strand
TCACCGTCCAATATGTTTGACAAACCTACAGGCGGGCCTGTCTCCACCCGCGTCCGGGGGCCTACCGCCGCAGGTACTCCGGCGGGCGGTACTGGAGGGCTTCGGCCAGGTGCTCCACGGCGACGGCCCCCGCCCCGTCCAGATCGGCGATGGTGCGGGCCACACGGAGGATGCGGTCGTAGCTGCGGGCGGTGAGGCCCATCCGGTCGAAGGCCCCCTTCATCACGGCGCGGCAGGCGTCGTCCAGGGCGCAGAAGCGGGAGAGCTCCGCCGGGCCCATCTGGTCGTTGCAGGCCGGGCCGCCGGGGCCGAAGCGGGCGGCCTGCACCGCCCGGGCCCCGTCCACCCGGGCCTTGATGGCGGCGGAGGGCTCCGCCGGGGTCCGGCGGGAGAGCGCGTCAAAGTCCAGTGGCGGCACCTCCACGAACAGGTCGATGCGGTCCAGCAGGGGCCCGGACAGGCGGCTGAGGTACTTCTCCACCGCCTGGGGCGAGCAGCGGCAGCGGTCCGAATAGCCGTACCAGCCGCACTTGCAGGGATTCATGGCGCACACCAGCATGAAGCGGGCGGGGAACACCGCCGTGCCCGACACCCGGCTGATCTGCACCCGCCCGTCCTCCAGAGGCTGGCGCAGGGTCTCCAGGGCCTCCTTGGAGAACTCGGGAAGCTCGTCCAGAAAGAGCACCCCGTTGTGGGCCAGGGAGATCTCTCCCGGCCGGGGGCTGGAGCCGCCTCCGGCCATGCCCATGGCGGACACCGTGTGGTGGGGGGAGCGGAAGGGCCGCCGCACCAGCAGGGGGTGCTCAGAGGTGGTGAGGCCCAGGACGGAGTGGATCTCCGTGGCCTCCAGGGCCTCCCGCCGGGTCAGATCAGGGAGGATGGAGGGCAGGCGGCGGGCCAGCATGGACTTGCCCGATCCGGGCGGGCCCACCATGCAGAGGTTGTGGCCGCCGGCGGCGGCGATCTCCAGGGCGCGCTTCACGTTTTCCTGCCCCTTCACGTCGGCAAAGTCGGGGCAGGCAAAGTCGTCCGGCCCCGGCGTCCAGGCCGCCGCCGGCTCCAGAGGGGCCTCCCCCCTCAGATGGGCCGCCAGCTGCCCCACGCTCTCCACCGGGTAGACCTCCAGCCCGCCGGCCAGGGTGGCCTCGGCGGCGGAGGGGGCGGGGACGTACAGCCGCTTGATGCCCGCCCTCCGGGCGGCCAGGGCCATGGGCAGCATCCCCACCACCGGCCGCAGGGAGCCGGACAAAGACAGCTCCCCCACGTAGGCGCTGTCCGGCCCGTCCAGCCTGAGCTGCCCCCCGGCGGCCAGAATACCCGCCAGAATGGGCAAATCGTACACCGTGCCCCCCTTGCGCTGGTTGGCGGGAGCCAGGTTGACCGTGATGCGGGACACCGGGAAGGTGAAGCCGCAGTTTTTAATGGCGGCGCGCACCCGGTCCCGGGCCTCCTTCACCGCCGCGTCAGGCAGGCCCACGATCTCAAAGGCGGGCAGACCGGCCGACAGGTCGCACTCTGCCCGCACCTCATAGCCGGAGATCCCGCTCAGCCCCAGGGAGCGCACTTCACAGAGCATGGGTGCCGCCTCCTTTCCCTTTCGTCATGTTGCATCCATTATAGCATACCGGACCCGCCGCCGAAAGGGTGAAAAGCGGCCCTGTACCGGCGGAGGGAAGGGGAGAACAGGATACGGCAAAGGACTGCTTTTAAAACTGCATATTTTAGCATGCTCAGTTTAGTTAGTGATATATAACTAAATAATTTTTCTCAAAGGAGAAGGGAAAAAATCCAATTATTTCTTCTAATTCAGGAATAAAAAGAAAAATAATAATTCAGAGTAAGATTTGATTTACAAACGTCAATGAAGGTGATAAAATGTATGCGCCCCGGGGGGACAGGCTCCGCCCGGAGGCAGCTGTAATCAGCCAGGGTAATGGGAATCGGGCCCGGTCAGTCCGGGGGATGGACGGGGACGGATTCCCATTGCCCTGGAACCATGAACAAGGAGGAATCGTTTCTATGGCGAGAAAGCTGAAAACCATGGACGGCAACACGGCGGCAGCGCACGTGTCCTACGCCTTCACCGAGGTGGCAGGCATCTACCCCATCACCCCGTCCAGCCCCATGGCCGACAATGTGGACCAGTGGGCCGCCCAGGGCCGCAAGAACATCTTCGGCACCACCGTCAATGTCATCGAGATGCAGTCCGAGGCCGGCGCCGCCGGTACGGTCCACGGCTCTCTGGCCGCGGGCGCGCTGACCACCACCTACACCGCCTCCCAGGGCCTGCTGCTGATGATTCCCAACATGTACAAGCTGGCCGGTGAGCTGATGCCCACCGTGTTTCACGTGTCCGCCCGTACCGTGGCCACCCACGCGCTGAACATCTTCGGCGACCATTCCGACGTCATGGCCTGCCGCCAGACCGGCTTTGCCATGCTGTGCGAGTCCAACCCCCAGGAGGTCATGGACCTGGGCGCCGTGGCCCACCTGGCAGCCATCAAGGGCCGCGTCCCCTTTATCAACTTCTTTGACGGCTTCCGCACCTCCCACGAGATCCAGAAGATCGCCATCTGGGACAACGAGGATCTGGCCGACATGGTGGACATGGACGCCGTGGAGGCCTTCCGCAAGCGCGCCCTCAACCCCGAGCGCCCCGTGATGCGCGGCTCCCACGAGAACGGCGACATTTTCTTCCAGCACCGCGAGGCCGCCAACAAGTACTATGACGCCCTCCCCGAGATCGTGGAGGAGTACATGGGCAAGGTCAACGCCAAGCTGGGCACCAACTACCAGCTCTTCAACTATTATGGCGCACCCGACGCCGACCGGGTCATCATCGCCATGGGCTCCATCTGCGACGTGGCCGAGGAGGTCATCGACTACCTGAACGCCCACGGCGAGAAGGTGGGCCTGGTGAAGGTCCGTCTGTACCGGCCCTTCCGCGCCGACAAGCTGCTGGCGGCCATCCCCGCCACCGCCACCAAGATCGCCGTGCTCGACCGCACCAAGGAGCCCGGCGCCCTGGGTGACCCCCTGTACCTGGACGTGGTCACCGCCTTCGCCAACGCCGGCCGGCAGGCCACCATCATCGGCGGCCGCTACGGCCTGGGCTCCAAGGACACCCCGCCCAGCAACGTGTTCGCCGTGTATGAGGAGCTGACCAAGTCCGCGCCCAAGCGCCAGTTCACCGTCGGCATCGTGGACGACGTGACCCACACCTCCCTGGAGGAGAAGCCCTCCCCCAACACCGCGGCCCCCGGTACCATCGAGTGCAAGTTCTGGGGCCTGGGCGGCGACGGCACCGTGGGCGCCAACAAGAACTCCATCAAGATCATCGGCGACCACACCGACAAGTACGTGCAGGCCTACTTCCAGTACGACTCCAAGAAGACCGGCGGCGTAACCATCAGCCACCTGCGCTTCGGCGACGAGCCCATCCGCGCCCCCTACTACATCAACAAGGCCGACTTTGTCGCCTGCCACGTGCCCGCCTACATCGTCAAGGGCTTCCCCATGGTCCGCGACGTGAAGGACGGCGGCGTGTTCCTCATCAACTGCCAGTGGTCTGACGAGGAGCTGGATCACCACATGCCCGCCGTGGCCAAGCGCTACATCGCTGAGCACAACATCCAGGTCTACACCATTAACGCCATCGACCTGGCCATCGAGATCGGCATGGGCAAGCGCACCAACACCATCCTCCAGTCCGCCTTCTTCAAGCTGGCCAAGGTCATGCCCGAGGCGGAGGCCATTGGCTACATGAAGGACGCCGCCACCCACTCCTACCTGAAGAAGGGCCAGGACGTGGTGGATATGAACCACAAGGCCATCGACATGGGCGCCACCGCGTTCCACAAGTTTGAGGTGCCCGCCTCCTGGAAGGACGCCAAGGACGAGACCGTGGCCGAGCACGTGGAGGGCAACGCCGCCACCGTGAAGATGGTCAAGGAGATCATGGAGCCCGTGGGCCGCATGGACGGCGACAGCCTGCCCGTCTCCGCCTTTGCCAACGGCCACGAGGACGGTACCTTCTGCCAGGGCGCTTCCGCCTATGAGAAGCGCGGCGTGGCCGTCAGCGTGCCCGAGTGGGATCAGACCAAGTGCATCCAGTGCAACCAGTGCTCCTATGTCTGCCCCCACGCCACCATCCGGCCCTATGCCCTCACTGAGGAGGAGGCCAAGAACGCCCCCGCTCAGGCCAAGATCGTGGACATCAAGGCCGGCAAGGGCAAGGGTGTATACAAGTTTGCCATTGCCATTTCCCCGCTGGACTGCATGGGCTGCTCCGTGTGTGTGAGCACCTGCCCCGTCAAGGCCCTGACCATGAAGCCCCAGGAGTCCCAGGCTGCCGAGCAGGAGGTCTTTGACTACATGGTGGCCAAGGTGGCCCCCAAGGCCGACGTGGAGGACACCAATACCGTCAAGGGCAGCCAGTTCAAGCAGCCCCTGCTGGAGTTCTCCGGCTCCTGCGCCGGCTGCGCCGAGACCGCCTATGCCCGCCTGGTCACCCAGGTCTGCGGCGACCGTATGTATATTTCCAACGCCACCGGCTGTTCCTCCATCTGGGGCGGCCCGGCTGCCACCTCTCCCTACACCGTCAACAAGGAGGGCAAGGGTCCCGCCTGGGCCAACTCCCTGTTCGAGGATAACGCCGAGCACGGCCTTGGCCTGCACCTGGGCCAGAAGGCCATCCGCAGCCGCCTGGCCGACAAGACCCGCGCCCTGCTGGCCGTGGAGTGGTGCACTCCAGCCATTAAGGAGACTGCCCAGAAGTGGCTGGATACCATGGAGGACGGCGCGGCCAACGCCGAGGCCACCAAGGCCTACATCGCCGCTCTGGAGGACGGCCTGTGCACGGTGGACGAGCTGCTGGCCAGCTCCAAGCCCGAGATCCAGGCGTTTGGCAAAGAGCTGCAGGCCAAGGGTGAGAAGCTCTGCCAGTGTGACGCCTGCAAGCTGGCCGCTGAGATTCTCCAGGAGAAGGAGTATCTGGTTAAGAAGTCCGTGTGGATCTTCGGCGGCGACGGCTGGGCTTACGACATCGGCTACGGCGGCCTGGATCACGTCATCGCCTCCGGCGAGGACGTCAACATCTTCGTCTTCGATACCGAGGTCTATTCCAACACCGGCGGACAGGCCTCCAAGTCCTCCAATATCGGCCAGGTGGCCCAGTTTGCCGCCGCCGGCAAGAACCAGCCCAAGAAGAGCCTTGCGGAGATCGCCATGCAGTACGGCTACGTCTACGTGGCCCAGGTGGCCATGGGCGCCAACCCCAACCAGACTCTGAAGGCCATCACCGAGGCTGAGGCCTACCACGGCCCCTCCCTGGTCATCGGCTACGCCCCCTGTGAGATGCACTCCATCAAGGGCGGTATGGCCAACTGCCAGGTTGAGATGAAGAAGGCCGTGGAGTGCGGCTACTGGAACCTGTTCCGGTTCAACCCCGCTCTGAAGGCCGAGGGCAAGAACCCGTTCACCCTGGACTCCAAGGCCCCCGCCGGCGGCTATCAGGAGTTCCTGATGAACGAGGCCCGCTACTCCTCCCTGACCCGCGCCTTCCCCGAGCGCGCCAAGGAGCTGTTTGCCCAGAACGAAGAGGCCGCCAAGGAGCGCTATGAGCATCTCACCAGACTGGTGGAGCTCTACAAGTAAACAAGCTCGCACAAGGGCCCCGGACGAAAACGTCCGGGGCCCGTTTTATATGGCGGCCTCTTCGGGGGCCCCGCCGACGGCGGGGCGGCGCTTTGCGCCGTCCAAGCGTTTTGGGCCGTGGGCCCAAAACCTTGATGCCGGCGGAATTCAGTTCCGCCGGACAGATAAAATAAAGATGGGGGCCCCGGCGGGGCAGAGCCGACGCCCTCCCACGCGGCTCTCTCCGCCCCATGTAAAGGCACCCTCCGGGTCTCATGACCCGGAGGGTGCTTGACGGCTTGGACTCAGCCAGTCATCTTGGCATAGGGGTAGATGCGCTCCATCACGTCGTCACCGTAGTGGGCGTCCATGTACTGTTCCCAGGCCGCGTCGGCGGGCTCTCCGGCGGCCCGGGCGCTGTAGCGTGCCAGGGCCAGGCCGCTGACCGCCATATTGACGGACATGAAGGCGATGAGCAGCCAGACCACCGCTTTCCCGGGGCGCGGTGGAATCTTGGCGATCCAGCGGGCCAGGATGGGGTAGAGCCCCCGGAACCAGGCCACCGCGGCGAAGCCCCAGAAGAAGCAGTACAGCAGGTTGATGCGCCCGCCCAGGTTGAAGGGAATAGCGCTGTAGTCCCAGAACACGGTGCCGAACACCAGCTCGGTAAAGACGCTGCACAGGTACTCATACAGGCCGCCCAGCAGGGTGCCCGCCACAAAGAAAAAGGAGGCCGAGCGGTCCCGGTATTTGTAGAGGAACAGGGTGGCGGCGGCCAGGGCCAGGCCCCACACGATGCTGAAGGGGCCCCACACCACGCTGCTGCGGCTCATCCACCAGCCCATTTTGAGGCGGCAGAAGATGGTTTCGGCCAGATCACCGGCCACTCCGCCGATAAAGAACAGGAGCAGGATGCTGTAAAAGCTGGCCCCCCGGGCAAAGGGGCTGACGGTGGTCCTTTCCCGCCGGCGGGAAAAGACCGCGCCGGGGTGGGCCTTCTGAATGCGCCCCTCGGCGCGGCGGAGAATCCACTCCCCAAGCCGGACGGAGAGGGCGGCCAGACGGCTGTTCAGGTTCTCCAGCGGGGGCAGGCTGCTGCGGACGCCGCAGAGGGTCAGCACGGTGCCCGCGATGTCCGCCGCCAGCAGGGCCAGCAGCACCCACAGCAGGATTTCTCCCACCAGCGGGGGCAGCCAGCGGTAGAGGGCCAGGAGCAGCGGGTTGATCCACTGTACGGCCGCCAGGCCCAGCACGCCCCACAGGAGGAAGGCGCCGACACAGATGTAGCCGTCCAGGTTGCCGCGCCGGTTGGAGTAGTCCCACCAGCGGGTGTGGGTGGCCTTCTCCAGCAGGTGACCGGCGATCCATTCCACCACCGTGGAGCAGATAGCGCTGCCCAGGAAGAGGAAGAAGTAGTTGCCCCGCAGCTCGGGCAGACCCACGGTAAGCAGAACGGCAGTGATGCCGTAGCAGGCGCACAGCGGGCCGAACAGCACGCTGCGGTCCACATAGCGGTGAAGGCGGACGGCGGAAACCGCCGTCTCCAGCACCCAGCCGAGGAAGGAATAACAGAAAAAGAGCCATAGGAGGGGAAACAGAGGCACAAGCATCCGCCTTTCTTTTCATCAACACTGGTGGGAAGAGAATCTGAGGATTGTATCTTATCGTATTTTCCGGTAAAATACAACCGATCTCTCATAAGAAAGGCAGGTAATTTGGCAATGAACGAAGTGTTGAAGGTTTTGAAGGAGCGCCGGAGCTGCCGCAGCTACCGGCCGGAGCAGATTACCGACGCGGAACTGGACGCGGTGCTGGAGGCGGGCACCTATGCCCCCACCGCCCGGGGCCAGCAGTCCCCGATCATCGTGGCAGTGCAGAATCCCGCTGTGGTGGAGCAGCTGCGGAAGATGAATGCCGCAGTGCTGGGCACCCCGGAGGCCGACCCCTTCTACGGTGCGCCCACCGTGCTGGTGGTGCTGGCGGCCAGGGATAACACCAACCGGGTATATGACGGCAGTTGCGTCATGAGCAACCTGATGAACGCAGCTAAGGCGGTGGGGCTGGCCTCTTGCTGGGTTCACCGGGCCAAAGAGGTGTTTGACTCCGAGGAGGGTAAGGCCCTGCTCCAACAGTGGGGCGTGGAGGGCGACTACGAGGGCATCGGCCACTGTATCCTGGGCTACCGGGCGGACACGGCCCCTGCACCTGCCCCCCGCAAGGAGCACTACATCTACCGGGTCCGGTAGGGAGGAAAACAGGTGCTGCGGCCGGGCCGCGGAATCCGTTGCTTGTAAAGGAGAGATAGAGCATGCACACGGTAAAGAGAGTCTGCACACTGGTCCTGACGGGCCTGCTGGCCCTGCCCATGGCCGCCCCCGCGGGGGCAGCGGCCGCATCCTTCTCCGACCTGCCCTCCAGTCACTGGGCCTATATCGCCATGACGGAGGCCGCGGGCTATGGCATCCTCCAGGGCACCGGGGCCAACACCATGAGCCCCTCCGCACCCCTGACCTGGCCCCAGTTCCTGGCCATGGCCGCCCGGGCCTTTGCCCCGGAGGAATATGCCCGCAGCGCCGCTTCCGGCGCGGCCTGGGATCAGGCGGGGCTGGATGCCGCCCGGAGCGCCGGCCTGCTGGAGGGGCTGGACGAGGCCGCGCTGACCGGGGCGGTCACCCGCCAGGATGCCGCGGTGGTGCTCTGCAACGCTCTGCCGGAGGAATATACCCCCTCCTTCTGGGATCAGCCGATTGATCCCACAGCCCTGTCGGACTGGGGGCGGATGGACAGCCTCCGCCAGGAGGCGGTGGCCGAGCTGGCCCGCCGCTGCGTCATCCAGGGCAAGGCCGACGGCTCCTTCGGCTATGCCGATCCCCTTCAGCGCTGCGACGGCGCGGTGCTGCTGATGCGGGTGCTGGAGCAGGTGGACAATAGCTGCCGCGGCGAGAGCCAGACCGTCACCCTTCACATTCTGAACGCCGACACCGGCGAGGCCCTCCTGCCCGACCAGCAGGTGGAGACGGAGGTGAGTACCTACCTGTCCAGCCTGTCGAACGGGCTGGACGTGGGCTACTACGTCTACGACTACGACCGGGAGACGGCATCGTATACCAGCACTGCCTGCGACAGCTATACCCTGTATTTCCGGCCCATGACCGGGGCCGAGATTCAGGAGGAACAGTTCTGGGAGAAGGTGGAGCGGGGCGAGGCCGCCTATGAGGACTACTATAAGCAGGACTTCTGGCTCAGCTTCCAGGGGGACAACGCCCGCAAGCACATCCTCCTCTTCGGCGACGAGAGCAAGAGCCGCTTTGCCAGCCAGGAGGAGGCCGCCGCTGCCATGACTACCGTCACCGTGCCGGTGTGGCAGCTCTCCGGCGGGGAGAAGGTGTCCTCCACCCTTACCCTCTCCGTCCACGCCGCCCTGGCGGAGGACGTGAAGGAGATCTTTACCGAGATCTACAACGATCCTGAGCGCTTCCCCATCCACGATGTGGGCGGCTACGCCTGGCGGGGCGACTCCGCCACCGGTGAGCACAACTGCGGCACCGCCATCGACATCAACGCCAACGAGAACTATCAGATCCGCGACGGCCAGGTGCTGGCCGGCAGCTGCTGGGAGCCGGGGAGCAATGACTATTCCATCTCCCCCGACTCCTCTGTGGTGCGCATCTTTGCCGAGCACGGCTGGAGCTGGGGCGGCGGCGCCTGGGCCTACAGCAGCGACGATTCCGAGGGCTACCACGACTATATGCACTTCTCCTACATGGGAGGTTGACCCAACAACCCACCCCGGGCCTTGGCTCCGGGGTGGGTTTCCATTATCCCCCTCTTGACTGAAACAAATGTTCGATATATAATAAAGCTAAAGAAAAAGGAGAGGGGGCGGCAGTGTGGAGCTGCTGGACAAGCTGACCATTCTGGCCGACGCGGCCAAGTACGACGCGGCGTGCACCTCCAGCGGGCTGGATCGGGCGGGCCGGCCCGGCGGCCTGGGGAGCACCCTGGCCGCCGGATGCTGCCACTCCTTCTCCGCCGACGGCCGGTGCATCTCCCTGCTCAAGGTGCTGCTTACCAACCGGTGCGTCTACGACTGCGCCTACTGCGTCAACCGCCGCTCCAGCGATGTGCGCCGGGCCGCCTTCACCCCACGGGAGCTGGCGGAGCTCACCATCGGCTTTTACCGGCGCAACTACATCGAGGGACTCTTCCTCTCCTCCGCCGTGTGGGGCGGCCCCGACCGCACCACCGAGGCCATGATTGAGGCCCTGCGCCTGCTGCGGGAGGAGTACGGCTTCCGCGGCTATATCCACGCCAAGGCCATCCCGGGGGCCGACCCCCTCCTCACCCGGCAGCTGGGCCTGCTGGCCGACCGCCTGTCCGTCAACATCGAGCTGCCCAGCGAGGAGAGCCTGGGCCGCCTGGCGCCCGACAAGGCCAAGGCCGCCATCCTGGCCCCCATGGCCCAGATCCGGGATGGCATTCAGGCCAGCCGGGGGGAGCTGGCCCGGTTCCGCCACGCCCCCCGCTTCGCCCCGGCGGGGCAGTCCACCCAGATGATCATCGGCGCCACGCCGGAGAGCGACAGGCACATCCTCACCCTCACCCAGGCTCTCTACGACAAGTACAAGCTCAAGCGGGTGTTCTACTCCGCCTACATGCCGGTGTCGGACAGCGCCCTTCTCCCCGCCCGGCGGGACTTCAAGCCGCCCCTGCTGCGGGAGCACCGGCTCTACCAGGCGGACTGGCTGCTGCGGTTCTACCACTTCCGGGCCGAGGAACTGCTGGACGAGGCCCACCCCAACTTCAATCCCCTGGTAGACCCCAAGTGCTCCTGGGCGCTGAACCACCCGGAGTTCTTCCCGGTGGAGGTCAACCGGGCGGACTACGAGGCCCTGCTGCGGGTGCCGGGTATCGGGGTGACCTCCGCCCGGCGCATCCTGGTTGCCCGCCGGTGCGCGCCCCTCACCTTTGCGGGGCTGAAAAAGCTGGGGGTGGTGCTCAAGCGGGCCCAGTATTTCCTCACCTGCGGCGGCAAGTACCTGGAGGGCCTGCGGGTCTCCCTCGACGGGGTGCTCCGCCACCTGGTGGCCCAGGAGCGGCCCATGCTGGCCCAGGGCGCGCCGGAGCAGCTCTCCCTCTTCGAGCAGACGGGTTAGGAGGCGGCCATGGACTGGACACCGGTTTCCTATGCCTACGACGGCAGCTTTGCTGGCTTTTTGACCTGTGTATTTGCCAGCTACGCCCACCGGGAGGAGCCCATGAGCTTTTCCACCCCGGAGGACGGGCGGATTTCCCTCTGGCCGGAGCGGACGGTGGACACCGACGAGGCCCGCGCCCAGCGGGTGTACCGCTCCCTGGCCCCCAGGCTGGGGCAGGAGGGGCGGCGGCTGGCGGTGTACGGCTTTCTCACCTGCCTGGAGGAGCGGGAGCTCCACCTGTGGCGGTTTCTCCGCCTGGGGTACGACCGGGGGCCGTGGGTGGTGCGGGATCTCACCGACGACCGGGTGGCGGTGCTGACCCGCGCGGTGGGCCACCTGACCGGGGAGGCCCATTTGCTCAAGGGCTTCACCCGCTTCTCCGAGCAGGAGGGGGTGCTGGTGGGGGAGATCGCCCCCAAAAACCGGGTGCTCCCCCTCCTCCGGCCCCACTTCTGCGCCCGCTATCCGGAGGAGTCCTTCGTCCTCTACGACCGCACCCACCGGGAGGCGCTGTTTTACCGGCCCCGGCGGTGGGCCATCGTGCCCCTGGAGGCGTTCCGCGCCGCCGCCCCCGGCCGGGAGGAGCGGGACTTCCGCCGCCTGTGGCGGCGGTTTTACGACACCATCGCCATCGAGGGGCGGGAGAACCCCCGGTGCCGCATGACCCAGATGCCCAAGCGGTTCTGGGGTACTATGACAGAGTTTCAAAACGAACCGGGGGAGCGAAAGGAGCTTGCACCATGAAGAACGTGAAAATCACTGTGCTGCGCAAGGGATTTTACCCCGATCTGATCCGGGAGCACCTCACCGAGCCTCCGGAGGAGTGCGTCTGCGACTTCTTCCGGGAGGGGGACCAGTTCCTCTATACCGGGGGCGCGGAAATGCCAGCCGGCTTCTGCCCCTGGGCGTGGATCGATCTCTACCGCTCGGTGTCCGCCCTGTCCTGCGGTGCCTCCTATACCCCCTGGCAGCGGCGGGAGGGGGTCAATGTGGTGTGCTGTACCGACGGGCTGCGCCCGGTGACCTTCCTGTTGGAGGCCCAATGAGAAAGCGCCGCCCCCACAATGCGGGGGCGGCGCTTGTCATGTAACGGAGTGCTCTGGGATGTCCTGCCAGCGGATGCGCTGGGGGATGGGGGGCGGATTGCCCTTGAAGTCCCGGTCGAACCAGCGCGGCACGGGAGTTTCCGCCGAAATGGCCTGGAAAAAGGCGGTGATCTGCTCCGCTGTCTCAGGGATGGCCGCCTCCAGCAGACGGTTGAGGTCGGCGTTGCTCTCCTGCGCCGAGGGGTGGGGCGTCTCCTTCAGGGCGATGCCCTTGGCGGAGGGAATGGGGAGCATGTGGCTCACCGCACCAATGACCTTGCCGGTCATGCGGCCGTTGGAGCGGGCCAGGAAGCCGGAGAAGAAGGCCATGGAGCGGTAGGCCCGCCGCATCTGGTCAGGGGAGGCGTGGACAAAGGCCTGGGACGCCGCCTCCCAGACGGCGCGGTTGGCCGGGGCGCTGGGCAGTGGGGACTGCTCGGCGGCATTGAGGCCGTCCCGCTCCATCAGCATCCGGTCATACTCCCCCTCAATGGCCATGTGGGAGATGGGGCCGTCGGCGGCCCGGTCGTCCACGTAGCCGTGGCAGGCGCTGTCCAGGGCCAAATGGCAGAGGAAGCCAGCTCCGTAGCCGGTGGACATGGGTACGCCGTCCTCGATAGCCTGGCGCAGACGCTCCACCGCGGGCAGGGCGGAGCGGCGGTGCATCTTGATCCCCTCCCGCCGGACGGCGTTGGGGCGGATGGGCTGGTAGAAGAACAGCGGGTCGGGGCCCAGACAGCCCAGGTCAAAGGCCTCCCGCTCCTGCTCAATGAGTTCGGACAGGCCGGCGGGCAGGTCCGCCAGCACCCGTTGGCCAAACGTCAGGTGCGCGTAGTAATTGGGCATGGTATGGATCAGCGCCTCCTTGCACAACGCGGCGATATTGCCTTGCTGACCATATTATAGCACGCCAGTCAAGGGGAGGAAATGGAAAACAGCCCGGCGGAGCGCGCTCCGCCGGGCTGCCGTTTAACCGCCCAGGTATGCCTTTTTGACGGCCTCGTCGGCCAGCAGCTCCCGGCCGGGGCCGGTGAGGGTGACCCGCCCGGTCTCCAGCACGTAGCCCCGGTCGGCCACGCTCAGGGCCATCTGGGCGTTCTGCTCCACCAGGAGAATCGTGGTGCCCGCCCGGTGGAGCTCCTTGATGATGGCGAAGATCTGCTCCACCAGCAGGGGGGCCAGGCCCATGGAGGGCTCGTCCAGCATGAGCAGCTTGGGGTTGGACATGAGGGCCCGCCCCATGGCCAGCATCTGCTGCTCGCCGCCGGACAGGGTGCCCGCCACCTGACGGCGGCGCTCCTTCAGCCGGGGGAACTGCTCGTACACCCGCTCCAGGCCGGGGGCGATGGTGGAGGCGGGCTGGGTGAAGCCGCCCATCTCCAGGTTCTCCTCCACTGTCATCTGCTGAAAGACCCGGCGGCCCTCCGGCACCTGGGCCAGTCCGCGGCCCACCAGCTTGGAGGCGGGGACGTTCTGGATGGGCTGCCCCAGGAACTCAATGGAGCCGGTGCGGGTGTGGAGCAGACCGGACACGGTTTGCAGTGTGGTGGTCTTGCCCGCACCGTTGGCGCCGATGAGGGTGACAATCTCCCCCTCGTTGACCTGAAAGGAGATGTCCTTGACGGCGTGAATGGCGCCGTAATAGACGTTGATGTTCTTGACATCCAGCATCACAGCCATCTCTCAGCCCTCCTTTCCGCCGCCCAGGTAGGCCTTGATGACCTCCGGGTTGTTCTGAATTTCCGTGGGGGTGCCCTTGGCGATGATCTGGCCGAAGTTGAGCACGCAGATGCCCTCGCAGATACCCATAACCAGGTTCATGTCGTGCTCGATGAGGAGAATGGCAATCTGGAAGGTGTCGCGGATTTTGACGATGTTCTCCATCAGCTCCGCCGTCTCAGAGGGGTTCATGCCCGCCGCCGGCTCGTCCAGCAGAAGCAGGGACGGGTTGGTACCCAGGGCGCGGACGATCTCCAGCCGGCGCTGGGCGCCGTAGGGCAGGGAGCCCGCCTTGGCCCCCGCCAAATCCTGCATGTCAAAAATGGAGAGCAGCTCCAGCGCGCGCTCATGGGCGGTCTTCTCCTCCTTCCAGTACCGGGGCAGGCGGAGAATGCCGCTGAACAGGCCGCAGTGGATGGAATTGTGCATGCCGATTTTGACATTGTCCTCCACGCTCAGGTTGTTAAACAGGCGGATGTTCTGGAAGGTACGGGCGATGCCCGCCTTGTTGACCTGCACTGTGTTCATGTTGTGGGTGTCCACTCCGTCCAGCAGAACGGTGCCCCGGGTGGGCTGGTACACCTTGGTCAGCAGGTTGAACACCGTGGTCTTGCCCGCGCCGTTGGGGCCGATCAGGCCGGCGATCTCAGTGCGGCCGATGGCCATGTTGAACTCGTTGACGGCGGTGAGGCCGCCGAAGTCGATGCCCAGGTGCTGGGCCTCCAGGATGGGGCTCTTGTCCACGTCCCGCTCTGGAATCTTGTTGACGCTGGGCACCGGGACCAGCTTGGTCTCGGGTCGCTTTATGCTGCTCACTGCTTGCCGCCTCCTTTCACCGCCGCCGCATGGGGCGCGTCCGCCCGCTCCCGGTGGAACAGCCGGGAGAAGAAGCCCTTCAGGGTGGGATTGTTGGTGGCCAGCATGACCAGGATCAGCACAATGGCGTACACCAGCATGCGGTAGTTGGAGAACTGGCGCAGGGCCTCGGGCAGAATGGTGAGGGCGGCGGCGGCAATGACGGAGCCCCACATGTTGCCCAGGCCGCCCAGCACCACGAACACCAGAATCAGAATGGAGGTATTGAAGTCGAACTTGGTGGCGGCAAAGGTGGTCTGGCTGCACCCGTACAGGGTGCCCGCCGCGCCCGCCAGGGCGGCGGAGACCACAAAGGCGATCATCTTGTACTTGGTGACGCTGATGCCCACGCTCTCGGCGGCGATGCGGTTGTCCCGGGCGGCCATGACGGCCCGGCCGGTGCGGCTGTTGACCAGGTTGAAGATGACCACCAGGGCCACCAGCACCAGTACAAAGCCGGCAATAAAGGTGGAGATGCGCTGGGTGTTCATCACGCCCATGGGACCGCGGATGAGCTCCACCCCGCCGTCGGCCAGCTCGTTTTTGTTGGAGAGGAAGCTGAACTGGAGGCCGTTTTCATCCACGCCCAGGTAGACGTTGGTGATGATGCTCTTGATGATCTCGCCAAAGGCCAGGGTGACGATGGCCAGGTAGTCGCCATTGAGGCGCAGCACGGGGATGCCGATGAGAAAGCCCAGCGCGGCGGCGATGACCGCGCCGAATACCATGGCCAGGGCCAGGCGCAGGGGGGAAAGGGTGACGGTGCTCTGGAGAGCCAGGGCCAGGGCAGAGCCGGCAAAGGCTCCAATGCTCATGAAACCGGCGTGGCCCAGGCTCAGCTCGCCGGAGACGCCCACCACCAGGTTCAGGGCCAGCGCCATGACGATGTAGGCGCAGATGGGGATGAGCTGCCCCTCCAGCATGGCGCCCACGCCAGGGCCCATCCGCAGGGCCTGCACCACCACAAAGGCCGCAATGACCAGCGTGTAGGTAAACAGGCTGTTTTTGGTGGATTTTTTCATCTGTCCAAGTTGTCTCATCGCGTCCACCTCACACTTTCTCACGGACGGTCTTGCCCAGCAGGCCGGCGGGCTTCACCAGCAGGACGATGATCAGCACACCGAACACGATGGCGGTGGACAGCTCGGTGGAGATGTAGGCGCGGGCAAAGGTCTCAATGACGCCCAGCAGCAGGCCGCCCAGCAGGGCGCCGGGGATGGAGCCGATGCCGCCGAACACGGCGGCGGTAAAGGCCTTGATGCCGGGCATGGAGCCGGTGGTGGGGGTCAGGCTGGTGTAGGTGGACAGGAACAGGACGCCTGCGATGGCCGCCAAGGCGGAGCCGATGGCAAAGGTCATGGAGATGGTGCGGTTGACGTCGATGCCCATGAGCTGGGCCGCCGCCTTGTCCTCCGAGCAGGCCCGCATGGCCTTGCCCATCTTGGTGCGGCCGGTAAAGGCGGTGAGGGCCAGCATGATGGCCACGCACACCAGGACGGTCACGATGGTCAGCCAGGAGATGGAGAGCTGGCCGTCAAACAGGGTCAGCTTGGCGGATGGGCTCACCACGGGGGTAAACACCTTGGGGCTGGAGCTCCACAGGAGCTGGGCCGCATTCTGGAGGAAGTAGCTCACGCCGATGGCGGTGATGAGCACCGCCAGGGAGGTGGCCTGCCGCAGGGGCTTGTAGGCCAGCCGCTCGATGGTGATGCCCAGCACGGTGCACACCACCATGGCCAGCACCGTACCAGCCAGGGCGGGAACCACCAGCGCGGCCAGGCTGCCCGGGGCGAAGAGGGAGGACAGCCCGTTCATGCTGAAAAAGCAGATGTACGCGCCCACCATGATGACATCGCCGTGGGCGAAGTTGAGCATCTTGGCGATGCCGTAGACCATGGTGTACCCCAGGGCGATGATGGCGTAGATGCTGCCCAGGCTGATCCCGTTGATCAGGTAGTTGAGGAAGACCATAACACACACCTCTCTGTCATGGATGATTGCGGCCGGGCAATGGCGGGCCGTTGCCCGGCCGCAATCATCCATTTGTTCTGTGTAAGCAGTTGGCGGGAGGGCCGCCGACCGTGCCGGCAGCCCTCCCGGAACCGTGTTTTGTGAACGCTGGGACTGGCGATCAGTCCATGCCCACGTAAGCGCCGTTCTCGATAACCATGCCCTTGGGGCTCTTGGATACCTCGCCGGAGGCATCCCAGGTGATGCCGGCGCCGTCGCCAGTCAGGCCGGTCAGGGTAATGGTGGGGAAGGTGGCAATCAGGGCGTCGCAGAGCTCCTCATTGCTCATGTCGGGGGTGCAGCCGGCGGCCTCCAGGGCCATCTTGTAGGCGTAGACGCAGTCATAGGCGTCGGCGGCAAACTGGTTGGGGGTTTCGCCGTAGAGCTCCTGGTACTTGGTCACGAAGTTGACGGTGGCCTCGTCGGTGGCGTCGGCGTTGAAGGGGGTCAGCAGCATGACGCCCTCGGCTAGGGAGGCGTCAAAGCCGTCCATGGTCAGGATGCCGTCCATGCCGTCCACGCCGAAGAAGGTGGGGGTGTAGCCCATGGCGTCGGCCTGGCTCAGAATCAGGGAGGCGGGCTGATAATAGATGGGCAGGAACACCAGGTCGGCCCCGGCCTGCTGGGCCTGGGTGAGCTGAACAGAGAAGTCGGTGGCGGTGTCGGTGGTAAAGGTGGCGTCGCCCACCACCTCCAGGCCCAGGGTCTCGGCCTCCTTCACAAACTGTTCCTTAATGCCGGTGGAATACACATCGTCATTTTTCCAGATGATAAAGACCTTCTCACCCAGGCCCTGCTCGGTGATATACTGGGCGGAGGCCAGGCCCTGGTTGGGGTCGGAGAAGCACATCTGGTAGACGTTGTCCTTGCCGCTGATGACATCGGGGGAGCTGCCGGAGGGGGTCATGGTAAAGATGCGGTCCTCAAAGGCCAGGGCGGAGGTGCTGACGCCGGGCTGGGAGGTGACGGAGCCCAGGGAGATCTGCATGCCCCACTCCTTCAGGGCGTTGTAGGCGTTGACCGCAGTCTCGGGGACGTTCACATCGTCCTCGTACTTCAGCGCGAACTGAATGTCGCCGCCGGCCTCTTTGATTTCATCCACGGCGATCTGGGCGCCGCGCTGGGCAGCCAGGCCATAGATGGCGGCGTCGCCAGTCAGAGGGCCGGTGCCGCCCAGCTTGAAGGCGGAGCCGGTGTTCTCCTGGACGGCGCTGGTGTTGGCCGCGTCGGGGGTCTGGGCTGCCCCGCCGCCGTCACCGCTGCCGCCGCAGCCGGCCAGCAGGGACACGCAGAGAGTACCCGTCAGTGCAAGAGACAGGAAGCGAGTCTTTTTCATAGTGGTATCCTCCTTTGAAGTTGTTGACAATTATATTCTGTGCACTTGAAATTGTCAACTAGCAAAATACACAAGGGCGGCCTGTGAGAGACCGCCCTTGTGTAAAATATGAACAAATTGTGAAACGGACACTTAAATTACCAGCCCGCCGTTGGGGGCCAGCACTTGGCCGGTAACAAACCGGGCGGCGTCGGAGGAGAGATACCAGATAGCCTCCGCCACGTCCTCCGGGGTGCCGATGGCCCCCAGGGGGGTCTCCTCCGTCAGGGCGGCCAGGGCTTCCCGGTCCAGATGGGCGTTCATTTCCGTGGAAATAACCCCGGGAGACACGCAGTTCACCGTGATGCCCGAAGGGCCCAGCTCCTTGGCCAAAGCCCTTGTGAGGCCGATCACCGCGGCCTTTGCGGCGGAATAGGCCACCTCGCAGGAGCCGCCCACCTGCCCCCACATGGAGGACACGGTGACGATCCGCCCCGCCTTGCGGTGGATGAAGTGGGGCAGGGCGGCCCGGACGGCGTGAAACACGCCGTCCACGTTGACGGCGAACATCCGCCGCCAGTCGTCATCGGTCAAATCGCCAAACAATTTCTGCTGTGCAATGCCGGCGTTACATATCAGAATGTCAAGTTGACAAAATTTATCCAACACATTGTCAACCATTCTTCCCACCTGGACCGGATCGGCCACGTCTGCCTGCACCGCCCAGCCCCCAATCTCCGCCGCCAGGGCCTCCGCCTGGGCCTGGGAACGGTGGTAGTTGATAACCACCTTACAGCCCCCGGCGGCAAAGCGCCGGGCGGTTGCCGCGCCGATGCCCCGGCTTCCGCCGGTGATCAGGACCACCTTCTGCTCCATCATCCTCTTCCTTTCAGCCAGTCTATGCACAGCGGATGCCAGGCCGCTGCGTGGGCGTTATAGTGGGCCCCGTCCCGGGCGCTCTCCCGGTCGGCCAGCCCCATGGCATGGGGCCCATCCTGAAACAGGTGCAGTTCAAAGGGCACCTGCCGCGCCCGCAGGGCGTGGGCATAGTCCAGGGTATTTTCCACCGGCACCGTGGCGTCCCCCACCGTGGCCCAGAGAAAGGCGGGCGGGTGGCCCGGACCCACCCGACGGTCCGGCCGCAGCACCTCCGCCCCACCCAGGGGGTCCAGATAGCGGGCCTCGTGCACCACCGGATAGCCCAGTATGGCCGCGTCCGGCCGCACCTGCTCCGGCGTCAGCCCCAGCCGCTCGTTCAGGAGGGGCTCGGCGTACCCGCCGGCCAGGCAGCCCGCCAGATGTCCCCCGGCGGAAAAGCCGCACACTGCCACCTGGTCGGGCCGGAAGCCCAGCTCCGGGGCGTTGGCCCGCATCCAGGCCAGAGCGGCCGCCCCCTCCAGGAATTGCCTGGGCCAGAGGGCGGGCAGCACACTGTAGGACAGCACAAAGGCCTGTATCCCTGCGGCCAGAAAGGCCAGGGCCACCGGCTCTCCCTCCGCCGGGGCAATGCGCTCGTATCCCCCGCCGGGGAGGATCAGCACCGCCCACCGCGCCCCGTCGTCGGCCAGCAGGCCGGTGCGGCCCCGGCAGTATATGTCCAGCCCCGTCTCCGGGGCGCCCCCGCCCAGCGCCGGATGGAGCTCATCCAGAGAGACCCGTCGGCAGAGCATGCCCGCCACCCCTTTCCAATCCACTTTGATCCGAGTATACCAGCCGGTTTCCCCTTTGAAAAGGGGAAAATCAAAAAAAGTATTGACAAATAGAGCTTGTACGGATATAATAATCTACGCTGTCTGGACGATTAGCTCAGCTGGTAGAGCATCCGCTTGACGTGCGGGAGGTCACAGGTTCAAGTCCTGTATCGTCCACCAGATTAGCGGGGGACATGACCCACAGGGGTTATGTCCTCCCTTATTGTTTCGCGTGGAAAGAGCCGCCCCGATGGGCGGCTCTTTCCACGCCCGTTCACGCGCGCCGGGCGGCCATGTCCACGGCCACCTCCAGGGCGAGGGTGATCATCTGGGTGAAGGAGGTCTGGCGCTCGGTGGTGGAGAGGGCCTCGCCGGTCAGCAGGTCGTCCGAAACGGTGCAGACGGCCAGAGCCCGCTTGCCGGCCTCCGCCGCGTTGCAGTAAAGGGCCGCGCTCTCCATCTCTACGGCCAGCACGCCCAGCCGGCCCCAGGCCAGAGTATCCTCCGTCCGGCGGTAAAAGACATCGGAGCTGAGCAGGTTGCCCACGGCGGTCTTCACGCCCAGGCGGCGGGCCGCCGACACGGCGCTCTCCAGCAGCGTAAAGTCCGCGATGGGAGAGAAGGTGCCGTCCAGCCCGTACTGCCTGGGGTAGTTGGAGTCGGTGCAGGCGGCCTGGCCGAGCACCACATCCCGCAGCTTCAGCCGGGGAGAGATCGAGCCCACGCTGCCCACGCGGATGATGTTGTCCACGTCGTAGGTGTGAAACAGCTCGTAAGAGTAGATGCCCATGGAGGGCATGCCCATGCCTGAGGCCATGACGGACACAGGCGTGTCCCGGTAGGTACCGGTATAGCCCTGTACGCCCCGGACATTGTTGACCAGTTTGGCGCCGTCGAGAAAATGCTCCGCGATGAATTTGGCCCGCAGTGGGTCTCCGGGCATCAGTACGGTCTTTGCAAACGCCCCCTGGGCGGCCTCATTGTGTGGTGTACCCATCGTTCTTCCCCCTTATTTCTGGTGGTTCTATTATAAGCGGCCTAGCCCTTCTTTGCAAGGCGGAGGAGGAAGCTCAGTTGACATTGGGGCGGGATATCATTAAAATAAGAGGGCCATGCCGGCGGCGCGGCGCACGGCTCGACCGGATATGACAATCGACCTGCAGAGAGGAGTCGTCAAATGAAGCAAAAGAGGTGGAAAACGGACGGATATCTGAGGATATTCGCCTCTTATTACCGGCCCCACTGGAAGCTGTTTGCACTGGATATGGTGTGTGCCCTGTGCATCTGCCTGGTGGACCTGGCCTTCCCCATCGTCTCCCGCTTTTCCATGCAGACGCTGCTGCCCGGACAGATGTTCACGGCGTTTTTCGTGGTAATGGCGGTGCTGGCCGGGGCTTACGTGCTCAAGGGGTGCTTTTACTATATCATCACCTACTGGGGGCATCTGCTGGGGGTACGGATGGAGGCCGACATACGGCGGGATCTGTTCTCCCACATGCAGGATCTGTCCTTTTCCTTCTATGACAAAAACCGCACCGGCCAGCTCATGAGCCGGGTCACCGGCGACCTGTTTGAGATCACCGAGCTGGCCCACCACGGCCCGGAGGATCTGTTCATCTCCTCCATCACCATCCTGGGGGCCTTCTGCGTCATGCTCACCATCCGGTGGGAGCTGGCCCTGATCGTATTTGCGGTAATCCCCCTGTTCATCCTGTTCACCACCCTGTGCCGCAAGCGGATGATGCGAGCCTCCACTGAGGTGAAGGCCAAGCTGGCGGGCATTAACGGGGAGGTTGAGTCCTCCATCTCCGGCATGCGTACCGCCAAGGCCTTCGCCAACGAGGCGGCGGAGAGCGCCAAATTCGACCAGGCCAACGACCAGTTCCGGGGGGCCAAGCGGGGCTACTACCGGGCCATGGCCTTCTATCAGTCGGGTATGGAGTTCTTCATGGGCATCCTGTCCGTGGTTGTCATCGCCTTCGGCGGATTCCTGCTCATGCGGGGGCGGATGGATCTCATCGACTTGACCACCTTCTTCCTCTACATCTCCACCTTCATCACCCCCATCCGCAAGCTCTCCGCCTTCGTGGAGCAGTTTATGCAGGGCATGGCGGGCTTCAAGCGGTTTGTGGCCCTGATGCGGGTGGAGCCCGACATCCAGGACGAGCCGGACGCCCAGGAGCTCACCGACGTGAAGGGGGACATCCGGGTGGAGGACGTGACCTTCCGGTATGAGCCCTCCGATCCGCCGGTGCTGGAGCACGTCACCCTCCACGTCCGGCCCGGCGAGACTGTGGCGGTGGTGGGCCCCTCCGGCGGCGGCAAGTCCACCCTGTGCCAGCTCATCCCCCGGTTCTACGATGTCACCGGGGGCCGGGTGCTGGTGGACGAAAAGGACGTGCGCACCCTCACCCAGCACTCCCTGCGGGCCAATATCGGGATCGTCCAGCAGGATGTCTTTCTCTTTGCCGGCACCATCTACGACAACATCCGCTACGGCCGGCCTGACGCCACCGAGGCCGAGATCGTGGAGGCCGCCAAGCGGGCGGAGATCTACGACGACATCCTGGACATGCCCGACGGCTTCCAGACCCAGGTGGGCGAGCGGGGCGCCATGCTCTCCGGCGGCCAGAAGCAGCGGGTGTCCATTGCCCGCATTTTCCTGAAAAATCCGCCCGTCCTTATTCTGGACGAGGCCACCTCCGCCCTGGACTCGGTCACCGAGGCCCGCATCCAGTCCGCCTTTGACGAGCTGGCAAAGGGCCGCACCACCCTCATCATCGCCCACCGCCTGTCCACCATCCGCTCTGCCAGCCGTATTCTCGTCATTGACGGCAACGGCATTCAGGAGGAGGGGACCCATGAGGAGCTTATGGCCAAGGGCGGAGAATACGCACAGTTATATCTTGCGCAGAAATCGGTATCTGTATAGTATAACCTCCCAAAAACGGGACGGCCCTGGCGGGCTGTCCCGTTTTTTGTGCTGCCGTACATAAATGGGGCTTGCAAAAATCGAACAAATGTTGTATACTAAAATCGAACGAAAGTTCTATTTAACCCATTGGATCTTTTTTTCGACCCAGCCCGGTCTATGGGACAGAGCATGGAGTAAAATCGGTTTGTCAACTGGAAAACCGATGCAGGAGGGAACGACATGGAGACCATCTATTACAGTCTGGATGCCAAACGACTCACTGTCTGCGGAGAAGCCGCGGGCCGCAGGGCCAGCGGCGGGCAGGAGACGGTCTGCTATGCCTTTGTCCCCCGGCCCCGCCGCCCGGTGACGCCTGCGGGCGGGAAGGTGGTGGATTTCACCGCCTACCGGCAGGCCGCCCACCCGGAGGAGTATGCCCCGCGGGAGGAGGCGCCCGGCCGGCCCCGGCCGGTCCGGCGGCGGCGCACGCTGGCGCTGACCGTGGATCTGGCGGCCACTGGCGCGGTGGTTGTGCTGCTGGCGGCGGTGGTGCTGCGCTTTTTCGCGGGATAGAACCGAAAAATTGCCCCGGTGCGGCTCTGCGCACCGGGGCAATTTTGTGCAGAGGGAAAAATATGCAGAAGACTATTGACAAATTGAGTTAGCGGGTGTAAACTCAATTTGTTCTAGGCGGTTAGCATTAGCTAACCGCCTGATAAAAGAAAATTGGTTAGCAGAAGTTAACCTGTAAGGGAGAGAAGCCACGATGATGCCTCTGACGCTGGCAAAGCAGGGCGAGACGGTGACCATTCGGAAGATTACCGGGAAGGATGAGATCCGCCAGCACCTGGCCGAGCTTGGATTTGTGGTGGACGGAACGGTTACGGTGGTCAGCGAGCTGGGCGGCAACTTGATTGTGCAGGTCAAGGACAGCCGCATTGCTCTGGACAGGACTATGGCCCACCGGGTTATGATCTGAGGAGAGGAGACAGAACATGAAGACACTGCGGGATGCAAAGGTAGGAGACACTGTCACGGTGGTCAAGCTCCACGGTGAGGGGGCGGTCAAGCGCCGGATCATGGACATGGGGATCACCAAGGGCGTGGCGCTGCACGTGCGCAAGGTCGCCCCTCTGGGCGACCCCATGGAGCTGAACGTGCGCGGCTATGAGCTGAGCGTGCGCAAGGCCGATGCGGAGATGATCGAAATCGCCTAGGGGGAGCGCTTCCCCGGATACGGCCGCGCCGCCAAAGGCGGCACAGCGGAGCGGTACTGCATCTGTGAATTAGTTATATCAAACTCACGGAAAAGGAAGGGACTGAGAGATTATGGAGCTTAAGATCGCGCTGGCGGGGAACCCGAACTGCGGCAAGACGACGCTGTTCAACGCCCTGACCGGTTCAAACCAGTACGTGGGCAACTGGCCCGGCG
This sequence comes from Flavonifractor plautii ATCC 29863, assembly GCF_000239295.1. Classification (GTDB taxonomy): domain Bacteria; phylum Bacillota; class Clostridia; order Oscillospirales; family Oscillospiraceae; genus Flavonifractor; species Flavonifractor plautii. The sequence goes on along the minus strand of NZ_JH417703.1, from coordinate 32,265 downwards.
TAACAGTGGAGAAAAAAGAGGGCAAGCTGAAGGGCCACAAGGAGGTGGTCATTCAGGACCTGCCCGGCATCTACTCGCTGTCTCCGTACACGCTGGAGGAAGTGGTGGCGCGGAGCTATCTGGTGGGTGAGAAGCCGGACGCGATTCTGAACATCGTGGACGGCACGAACATCGAGCGCAACCTGTACCTGACGACGCAGCTCATCGAGCTGGGGATTCCGGTGGTGGTTGCGGTCAACATGATCGACCTGGTGCGGAAGAACGGGGACAAGATCGACCTCGGCAGGCTGGGGGAGGCCCTGGGGTGCGAGGTGGTGAGCATGAGCGCGCTGAAGGGCGAGGGCGGCATGACCGCGGCGGAGAAGGCCGTGGCGCTGGCCAAGTCCCACCGGGCGGGTGAGCTGCCCCACGTGTTCACGGGCAGCGTGGAGCACGCCATCGCCCACATCGAGGAGTCCATTGCGGGGCTGGTGGACGACCGTTACCTGCGGTGGTACGCCATCAAGGTGTTTGAGCGGGACGACAAGGTGATGGCCCAGTTGAATCTGACGGGTGAGCTGAAGGCCCACCTGGAGGCCCACATCGCCGACTGCGAGAAGGAGCTGGACGACGACGCGGAGAGCATCATCACCAACCAGCGGTACGCGTACATCAACGGGGTTGTGAACAAGGCCGTGAAGAAGAAGGCGGCGGCCCACAGCCTGACCACCTCTGACAAGATTGACCGGATTGTGACCAACCGGATTCTGGCCCTGCCGATTTTCGCGGCGGTTATGTTTGCGGTGTACTATGTGGCCATCGGCACGGTGGGCGACTGGGTGACCGGTTGGACCAACGACGTGCTGTTCGGCGAGATTGTGCCGCCGGCGGTGAGCGGCTGGCTGGAGGGCATCGGCACCGCCCCCTGGCTGCAGGGGCTGATTGTGGACGGCATCATTGCCGGCGTGGGCGCGGTGCTGGGCTTCGTGCCCCAGATGCTGGTGCTGTTCCTGATGCTGTCCATCCTGGAGGATGTGGGCTACATGGCCCGCGTGGCGTTCATCATGGACCGTATCTTCCGCAAGTTTGGCCTGAGCGGCAAGAGCTTTATCCCCATGCTCATCGGCTCCGGCTGCGGCGTGCCCGGCGTCATGGCCTCCCGTACCATTGAGAACGAGCGCGACCGCCGGATGACGGTCATGACCACCTGCTTCGTGCCCTGCGGGGCCAAGATGCCCATCATCGGCCTGTTCGCCGGCGCCCTGTTCGGCGGCAGCGGCCTGGTGGCGGTGTCCGCCTACTTCATCGGCGTGGCGGCCATCATCTTTTCCGGCATCATCCTGAAAAAGACCAAGGCGTTTGCAGGCGACCCCGCCCCCTTCGTTATGGAGCTGCCCGCCTACCACGTGCCCTCTGTGGGCAACGTCCTGCGGGCCACTTGGGAGCGCGGCTGGTCCTTCATCAAGCGGGCCGGCACCATCATCCTGGCCTCCTCCATCATCCTCTGGTTCCTCCAGGGCTTCGGCTTTACCGAGGCGGGCTTCGGCATGGTGGAGGACAACAACACCTCCCTGCTGGCGGCCATTGGCGGCGCGGTGGCCTTTCTCTTTGCACCCCTGGGCTTCGGCACCTGGCAGGCCACCGTGGCCACCGTTACCGGCCTCATCGCCAAGGAGAACGTGGTGTCCACCTTCGGCGTGCTCTTCGGTCTGGGCGCCGATCTGACGGAGGAGGACCCCGGCCTGCTGGCCGCCGTGGGCACCCACTTCACCGCCCTGAGCGCTTACAGCTTTATGATCTTCAACCTGCTGTGCGCCCCCTGCTTTGCGGCTATGGGCGCCATCAAGCGGGAAATGAACAACGCCAGGTGGACCCTGGGCGCCATCGGCTATATGTGCGGCTTTGCCTATGTGGTCTCCCTCATCGTCTACCAGCTCGGCGGGCTTATCACCGGCGAGGTCTCCTTCGGCATCGGCACCATCGCCGCCGCTGCCGCCCTCGTCGGCCTGGTCTACCTCCTTGTCCGCAGAAACAAGTACGACGAGAACACCCTCTCCATTTCCGCCGTCGCCGCCGCGGCCAAGTAAGGAGCGCCTATGAATGCACCAACAATTATCATTGGCCTGATCATTCTGGCCGTGTTTGCGGCCATTGTGGGAAAGGGCATTTACAACCGCCGCCATGGCAAGAGCTCCTGCTCCTGCGGGGGCTCCTGCGGCGGAGGGTGCGGCCACTGCGCCTCGTCCGGGCTGTGCCACCCTGAGAAGCAACCGCCGACACGCCGGGGCGCGGCTGGCGCCCCTTAGTTAAGGAGTCATACATGGAGCTGACCAATACCAACGTACGCTATCTTTTGACCATCTACCACCTCTCGCAGGCCCGGCTGGAGGTGTCCTCCAAGGATATCGCCCAGACCCTGGACGTGTCCCGCGCCTCCGTCACCAGCATGATGTCCATTCTGACAGACAAGCGCCTGGTGACCAAGGAGCGGTACGGCAAGGTACACCTGACCGACGACGGCTGCCGGTGGGCCCGGGTGCTGGCCAGCCAGACGGACAAACTGGCCGAGACGCTGCAAAACCGGATGGAGCTGTCCTATGAGGAGGCGTGGAAGGCCGCCTGCGCGGCAGTCTCCGAGCTGCCCCGCCACTGTTTTGAGCCCATCCATGTTCCAGACAGACAGAGAAAGGAAGTTTTCCAATCATGAAGTGGTATCAGAATCCGAAGGTCCTCTGCTTTGCCGGCGGCGTGGCCGCCGCCCTGGTGGGAGCCAAGGTTGCCAAGTCCCCCAAGACCCGTGAGCTCTGCGTGGCCGGCATGGCCAAGGGCATGAAGCTCCAGCAGGACGCCAGGGTGACCCTCCAGAACATGAAGGAGGACGCTCAGGATCTGTGTGCGGAGGCCAAGCAGAAGGCGGCCCAGGAGACCGCCGAAGAGGCGTAACGCAGCCATGAGATATCGCATCGCATACGACCAGCCCGGCCGCCTTCGGGTGCGCTTCGGCCCGGATGCGTTTACCCAGGAGCAGGGCTACGGCATTGCCGCCCTGCTCCTGGGCCGTCCGGGCGTGCGGGAGGCCGTCACCTGTGCGCTCAATGGCAGCGTGCTGGTGTGCTACGAGGGGGAGGGCCGGGCGGAGGCCCTGGCAGTACTCCGGGGGCTCCGGCGGGACGCCCTGCCGGTGGGGACCGCCGCCGACGATGACCAGCTCCGCCAGGTGGACAGCCTGTTTCTGGGCCGGCTCCTTTCCATGGCCGCCCGCCATTTCCTGAAAAAGTGGTTTTTCCCCTTCCCTGTCCGCTGCGCCGTGACTCTGTGGAACGCGGCGGGCTACTGGCGGGAGGGCCTGAGAAGCCTGGGCGGGGGGCGGCTGGACGTGGCCGTGCTGGATGCGGCCTCCATCGCCGGAGCCATCGCCCGGCGGGAGTGGTCCACCGCCGGCTCGGTCATGTTCCTGCTGGGCCTGTCCGCCCTACTGGAGGACTACACCCGCAAGCGCACCCAGACCACCCTGACCCAGAGCTTGGCCATCCACGTGGACACCGTGTGGCGGGTGGCGGAGGACGGCTCCGAGGAATCCATCCCCATGGGCCGCCTGGCTCTGGGGGAGCGTATCCGGGTGCGCTCCGGCGCCCTGATCCCGGTGGACGGCACTGTCACAGACGGCGACGCCATGGTGAATGAGGCGTCCATGACCGGCGAGCCCCTCCCCGTCCACAAGCGCCAGGGCTCCACCGTCTACGCCGGCACCGTGCTGGAGGAGGGCAGTCTGGTCATCCAGGCCGCGGCCCTGGCCGGCGAGAGCCGGATTCAGCAGATCGTGGGCCTCATTGAGAATTCCGAGGCGCTGAAGGCCGGAGCCCAGAGCCAGGCCGAGCGGCTGGCCGACGCCATCGTGCCCTTCAGCTTTGCCGGGGCCCTGGCGGTGGGCCTGCTGACCCGGAATGTGACCCGGGCTCTGTCCGTACTGATGGTGGACTACTCCTGCGCCATCAAGCTGTCCACCCCCATCTCCATCATCTCCGCCATGCGGGAGGCCTCCGCCCGCCGTATTATGGTCAAGGGCGGCAAATACCTGGAGGCCTTTGCCGAGGCGGATACCATCGTATTCGACAAAACCGGCACCCTCACCGCCGCCTGCCCCCGGGTGGAGGAGGTTCTGGACTTCACCGGCCGGGGGGAGGACGAGCTGCTGCGGTGCGCGGCCTGCATCGAGGAGCACTTCCCCCACAGCATGGCCCGGGCCGTCACCCGCGCCGCCGAGGAGCGGGGCCTCAACCACGAGGAGCGCCACGCCGAGGTGGAGTATGTGGTGGCCCACGGCGTGGCCACCACCCTGGAGGGGGAGCGGGCCCTCATCGGCAGCCGCCACTTCATCTTCGAGGACGAGGGCGTTGCCTGTACCGACGAACAGGCTAGGCGGATCGCCGCGGCCGCCCGCGGCCGTTCGGTGCTCTATCTGGCCATCGGCGGCAGGCTGGCCGGCGTGCTGTTGATCAGCGATCCGCCCCGCCCCGAGGCCGCTGAGGCCATCGCCGCCCTGCGGGCGCTGGGGGTGCGCCGGGTGATCATGCTCACCGGCGACCAGGAGACCGCCGCCCGGGCGGTGTGTGAGCGGCTGGGCATCGACACGTTCCGCGCCCAGGTGCTCCCAGCCGACAAGGCCTCCCTGATCGAGGGCTACAAGGAGGGCGGCAGCAGGCTCATCATGGTGGGCGACGGGGTCAACGACTCCCCCGCCCTGGCCGCCGCGGATGTATCCGTGGCCATGAGGGATGCCTCCGACCTGGCCCGGGAGGTGGCGGATATTACCCTCCTCTCCTCCGATCTGCGGGAGCTGGCCGCCCTGCGCCGCCTCTCCCAGCGGATGCTGGAGCGCATTAACCGCAACTACAGGTCGATTTTGACCATCAACACCAGCCTGCTGGCGCTGGGGATTTTCGGCATACTGCCGCCGACCACCACGGCCCTGCTGCACAATGCCTCTACCATGGCCATCAGCGCCGCCAGCATGCGGCCCTATCTGCCCGCGCCCGGCGGGCGCAGGGCCCAGGGAAAGGAGCCTGGCAATGAAACAGCATAGATTCTGGGCTTGGGGCGCCGTGTTCTGTATGCTCATGTGCATCTACACCGGCAAGCGCCGCAAGTAAAGCAAGGCAGAGAAGGCCCCTCCCCGCCGTCCGGCGGAGAGGGGCCTTTGCCGCCGCCGTGACAGGAGAGCGCGGGCATGCAGTCACCACGCCGGACGGCGGGACTGTCCGGCAGTGAGCTGGCGGAGGGATTGGGCGCACAGCGCGCCGTAGAACTTCAGATACTTCTTTTTTGCCTGGCGCTGGAGGCGCTGGCGCTCCTGAAAGGCCTTCCAGCAGGCGCAGCTCTTGTGGCAGCCGCTGTGGTAGGAGGGACATTGGCTCTGACAGGGAAGCATGGGGGTTCTCCTTTCTGCGGGGGCGGGAGGTACGGTTCCCGTCCAGTGTAGGCCGGATCAGAGCCCAACTGCCACCATGGTGCTGTAAAAGGGAGGTAAATAATTGGAGTTTACCGCATTTGTAGAGCATGCTAACTAAAAATAATGACAAATAAGAGGATAAATATATACAATCTAAACAAAATGGAGTGGCTGAAATCGGGCAAAAGGCAGAATAATGTGAGCATGGTTGCAATTGGAAGATGCTCATGGTATCATGCAAAACACCTTGCGGGGTCGGGGCTCTGACCACTGGAGACTCCGCGCCGGAGGACTCCCGGTCGCAAGGAAAGAAAAAGAGGAGGAAACATGAAATGAAATCCCATAAGCCATCCAAACTGATCGCTCTGGGGCTCACCCTCACCATGGGCCTGAGCATTCCTGCGGCGCTGGCAGCCAGTTCTCTGGTGCCCGCCTCCACCAAGGTCACGGTGGACGGTAAGGCGGCCGCTGTCGAGGGATACAATATTGACAACGGCAACAACTATTACAAGCTGCGCGATTTCGCCAGCGCGCTGGACGTGGGCCTGACCTGGGATAAGGCTACCGACACTGCGGCCATCGACACCGGCTCCCACTACAAGCCCGACGCCACCCAGCTCATCACCGGCAACTGGGCCCCCGCTACCCGCGCCCGCATCCAGGCCGTGATTGACGAGAACGCCAACCAGGGCAAGTACGTGGTCTTTGACTTTGACAACACCTCCGTTATCTTCGACATTCAGGAGGCCCTGCTCATCTACCAGATTGAGAACCTGCAATTCAAGATCGACCCCGCCGACATGGAGGCCGTTCTGGAGACCGGCATTCCCGACCTGAACAAGTCCATGGGCACCAGCCTGGACGGCAAGAACATCACCCCCGCCACCCTGGTGGCCGACATCACCAGCGATTACGAGTGGATCTATGCCAACTACGAGGGCTTTGAGGGGGACAAGGACCTCAACTACATCCACGCGTCCAACCAGTACCAGGACTTCGCCGCCAAGCTGCGCTTCATGTACGGCAACCTGGGCGACTACTTTGATCACGCCGTCTCTTACCCCTGGGTTGGCTATCTGTTCACCGGCATGACCCCCGACGAGGTGCAGAAGCTGGCTGCCGCCTCCCACCAGTATTGGGCAGACTACGGCCGCTATGCCGAGGAAACCTGGACCTCTCCCGTGGAGCTGCCCGGCAAGACCGGCATTGTCTCGATTGACTTTATCACCGGCCTGACCTTTACCGACGAGCTGAAGGACCTGTATGCCACCCTCCAGGCCAACGGCATCGACGTGTATATCGTCTCCGCCTCCCCCATCGACACCGTGCTGGCCGCCAATGAGACCATGGGCTACAACCTGCCCGAGGACCACGTCTACGCCATGCGCAACAAGCTGGGCGAGGACGGCCGCTACATTAACGAGTATAACTACGACTGGGGCGGCGAGGGCAAGTACGCCCAGACCCAGGGTGAGGGCAAGAGCACCATTATCACCAACTTCATCGCGCCCCAGTATGACAACGCCGGCCCCCTGATGGTCTTTGGCGACAGCTCCGGCGACTGGAACATGATGACCGACTGGATGGAGAGCGGCGACACCGAGCTGGGCGTCATCTTCAACCGTTACCGCAAGCCCGGCAGCGACCCCATCTGGCAGGGCTCCAACGAGGCCGCCCAGTCCATCGGCGATCCTGACGCCCGCTTTGTCCTCCAGGGCCGCGACGAGAACACCGGCGAACTGCGCCCCAGCGAGAAGTCCATCCTGCTGGGTGAGACCGACGAGGTGCTGGTCCGCCCCGCCGAGTAAGGCAGGCATAAGCGCAATTTCATATACGGCGGCAGCCGGGAGTGGAGCCTGCGGGCTCCCTCCCGGCTGTTCTGATCAAACTTTAAGATTTTTTTAATGAAAACCGGGAACCTTGCTCTGGACATTTCGTCTGTAATGTTGGATAATGGAATATATAACCAAGAAAAAACCTGCATTGGAAGGAGAGAATGAACATGAAGCGAACCCATAGAGGGCTTGCCCGGCTGCTGTCCGCGGGTATGAGTCTGGCCCTTTTAACGAGCCTGGTACCCGGGGCCACGGCGGCGAGCCGAAATGTAGAATACGAGGTGGATGCGGATGAGGTCCTCTACTTGGAAAAGGAGGACTTCGATAAATTTGTGTATGACGAAACGTCACAGGGTACCGAGGTGGATGAGCTCTGGTTTACAAACTTACCCTCGTCCAGTAAGGGTGTGCTATATTTTGACTATGACGGCCGAGACGAATATGAGGTCGAAAAGCGAGAGAGCTTTACCCGCAGAGACCTAGATGATCTCGCCTTTGTGCCAGATGAGGACTACGATGGTTCCGTAACGATCGGTTTTAGCGGTGAGTCCGACCAGGGTGAGAATTTTTCTGGTACACTTTATATTGAGGTCAATGGCACAGGGCGTTCATCCTCTGACGGCGAAGTGACCTATGAGGTGGATGTCAACGACGCCGTGGATCTGGACGTGGACGATTTTGACGACTATGCCTACGACGAGTCGGACGGCACCGAGGTCGATTACATCTTCTTCACCGACCTGCCCTCCTCCAGCAAGGGCACCCTCTACTACGACTATGGCTACTCCAGTGAACGCGAAGTAGAGGAGGAAGAGGAGTTCGACCGGGACGAGATCGACGACCTGACCTTTGTGCCCAAGCGGAATTATGAGGGGACGGTTACCCTGTCCTTCGAGGGCCGGTCGGACGCCCGGGATAAGTTCTACGGCGACCTGGTCATCGAGGTGGGCGGCGGCCGGAGCAGCAGCGCCGCCAGGGGCGACGTGACGTACGATGTGGACGTCAACGACACGGTGGACTTCGACTATGACGACTTCGACGAGTTCGTCTACGACGAGACCAGCGGTACCGAGGTGGGACGGGTCTGGTTCACCGATCTGCCCTCCTCCCGGGAGGGCACCCTCTACCGGGACTATGACAAGCGGGATCAGGAGGAGATTGACGAGGACGAGGAAATCCGCCACGACGAGATCGACGACCTGACCTTCGTACCCAAGCGCAATTTTGAAGGGGCGGTCACCATCCCCTTTGAGGGCAGGGCGGACGACGGCGACAAGTTCGCCGGCGAGCTGGTCATTCGGGTGGGCGATGCCGGCGGCGCCGACATTACCGTGGAGCTCCAGGCCGGCAACGGTTCCACCGTCAACTTCCAGACGGACGCGTTCAACGAGGCCTGCGTGAAGGAGACCGGCGCCAATCTGAACTATGTGATCTTTGATTACGACTCCGGCCGCGGCGGCTATCTGTACTACCAGCACGGCGAGTCCGGCGAGTCTGAGGTGGGCTCCGGCCGTTATTACCGCGCCTCCTCTCCCCGGCTGGACCAGGTTTCCTTTGTCCCCGGCAGCGGCACTGGCAGCTCCGTGCGCATCCCCTTTGAGGGGGAGGCCACCAACGGCAAGTCCTTCTACGGCGAGGTCAAGCTGACCTATGTGACGCTGAGTGAGCCCACCATCATCACCTACACCTCCACCGGCCTGGCCGTGGACTTCAACGCCGCCGACTTTACCGCCGCCTGCGCGGCCCGGGGCGGCAAGGCCCTGACCTCCGTCCGGTTCCCCGCCCCCGACACCACCGGCGGGCAGCTCTACTACAACTTCCACACTCCCACCCAGTACCGCGGCGAGGTGGTTTCCACCGTGGACTACTCCGTGGGCGGCGTCTACCTGCTGGGCGAGGTCACCTTCCTGCCCAAGGCGGGTTACAGCGGCGTTGTAACCATCCCCTATGTGGGTACCGATGCCGACGGCATCGAGTATACCGGCACCGTTCAGGTGATGGTCACGCCCTCCGCCTCCTCCCGCTTCAGCGACATGGGCAGCTATAACAGTTGGGCGGGAGCTTCCGTGGAATTCCTGGCCGCCTACGGCATTACCACCGGTACGGGCGACGGCGCCACCTTCAGCCCCGCCTCCACCCTCACCCGCGGCGACTATATCCTGATGCTCTACCGCACCTTTGGCTTCAGCAGCACCGCCGCCGCAGGCAACTTTACTGACGTGGCCGCCGGCAGCTACTACGCCGAGGCCCTGGCCCATGCCAAGGCTTTGGGCATCGCCACCGCCGAGGCGGACGGGAGCTTCCGCCCCAACGACCCCGTCACCCGGCAGGACGCCATGGTGTTCCTCCTGCGGGCCATGCAGGCCGTCAACCGGTCTGTGCCCAACGCCTATGACAGCTACCTGAGCCGCTTCCCGGATGGGGCCTCCGTGGCGGACTACGCCCGCACGGCCATGGCCGCCATGGCCCAGGCCGGCGTGATCCAGGGCAACGAGCAGGGCAAGCTCAACCCCACCGGAACCCTGAACCGGGCGGAGATGGCCGTCATTCTCCACCGCGCCCTCACCCTGTAACCCAGCTCCCAAGCCGGGGCCGCCCAGCGGCCCCGGCTTTTTGTGCAAAATATGGGACAGGGAGGCTTGAAAAGGGCGGCTTGGGTATGATATAGTATCAAGGTATTGGTATCGGCTGCATCCCTTCGGATGTGGTCGTTTTTGTGAGACGGAACCGGGGGGATGGACGTGTTTGACGGACTTCTGTTTGATCTGGACGGGACCCTGTGGGATTCGGTGGATGCCATCTGCATCTCCTGGAACCGGGCCCTGGAGCGGCTTGCGCCGGAGTATGCCGGCACCGTGACCCGGGCGCGGCTGCTGCCGTGTATGGGGATGCTGCTGCCCGATATCCTCCACCGCCTGGTGCCGGAGCTGGACCAGGAGCGGATGAAGCCCATTCTGGAGGAGGTGCTGTCGGAGGAAAACGCCTATGTGGCCGCCCACGGGGGCGTCCTCTACCCCGGGGTGGAGCAGACCCTGGCGGCGCTCTCCGCCCGCTGGCCCCTCTTTCTCGTCAGCAACTGCCAGGACGGGTATATTGAGGCCTTTTTCCGGGCCCACGGACTGGGGCGCTATTTTACGGACTACGAAAACCCCGGCCGCACGGGGTTGCCCAAGGCGGACAACATCGCCCTGGTGGCGGAGCGGAACGGCCTGAGGCGGCCCCTCTACATCGGGGACACCCAGGGGGACTATGACGCCGCCTCCAAGGCGGGGGTTCCCTTCCTCCATGCCGCCTACGGCTTCGGGCGCATTGACCGCCCTGTGCCCTCGGTGGCCGCCTTTGAGGCGATCCCGGACGCCATCCGCCGCCTCACTCCGCCGTAAGGCGGGGCGATGTAGGCATCGCCCCCTACAACGTCCAAATGCGGGCCTGTTCCAGCCGTAGGGGCGGATGCCCACATCCGCCCGGCACCCATGCACCAACTCTATCAAGGAGGACATTACCTTGTCACAATACGAGAAAGAAATCAACCGCCGGCGTACCTTTGCCATCATCAGCCACCCGGACGCCGGCAAGACCACCCTGACCGAGAAATTCCTGCTCTACGGCGGGGCCATTGCCCAGGCCGGGCAGGTCAAGGGCAAAAAGAACACCCGGGCCGCCACCTCCGACTGGATGGAGATTGAGAAGCAGCGCGGCATCTCGGTCACCTCCTCCGTCATGCAGTTCCAGTACGAGGGCTACTGCATCAACATCCTGGACACCCCCGGCCACCAGGACTTCTCCGAGGACACCTACCGCACCCTCATGGCCGCCGACAGCGCGGTGATGGTCATTGACGCGGCCAAGGGCGTGGAGGCCCAGACCCGCAAGCTGTTCAAGGTGTGCGCCATGCGGGACATCCCCATCTTCACCTTTATCAACAAGATGGATCGGGAGGCGCGGGACTCCTTCGAGCTGCTGGAGGAGCTGGAGAAGGAGCTGGGCATCGAGACCTACCCGGTGAACTGGCCCATCGGCTGCGGCAAGGACTTCCAGGGCGTATATGACCGGGGCAGCCGCAAGATTATCCACTTCACCTCCAACGGCGGAGCCAAGGCGGCCACCGCCACCGAGGTGGAGCTGGGCGATCCCAACCTGGACGGACTGATCGGCGAGCGGCTCCACCAGCAGCTCACCGACGAGATCGAGCTGCTGGACGGCGCGGCCGCCGCGTTTGATCTGGACCGGGTGCGCCACGGCAAGCTCTCCCCGGTGTTTTTCGGCTCCGCCCTCACCAACTTCGGCGTGGAGCCCTTCCTGGAGCACTTCCTCCAGATGACCACCGCCCCCCTGCCCCGGCGGGCGGGCGAGCTGGTGGTGGACTCCCTGGACGACGACTTCTCCGCGTTTGTGTTCAAGATCCAGGCCAACATGAACAAGGCCCACCGGGACCGCATCGCCTTTATGCGCATCGTCTCCGGCCGCTTTGACGCGGATAAGGAGGTGTACCATGTCCAGGGCGGCAAGAAGCTCCGCCTGTCCCGGCCCCAGCAGCTCATGGCGGCCGAGCGGGAGATCATCGAGGAGGCCTACGCCGGCGACATCATCGGCGTGTTTGACCCGGGCATCTTCTCCATCGGCGACACCCTGTGCGCCCCGGGCAAAAAGTTCCGCTTCGACCCCATCCCCACCTTCGCCCCCGAGCACTTCAAGCGGGTGCGCTCCCTGGATACCATGAAGCGCAAGCAGTTTTTGAAGGGAATGGAGCAGATCGCCCAGGAGGGCGCTATTCAGATCTTTAAGACCCCCTACACCGGCATGGAGGAGGTCATCGTGGGCGTGGTGGGCACCCTCCAGTTCGACGTGCTGGAGTACCGCCTCAAGAACGAGTACAACGTGGAGCTCTATATGGAGGGCCTGCCCTACGAATACCTGCGGTGGATCGAGACCGACGACGGCGAGCCGGTCAAGGAGGAGGATCTCATCCTGGGCACCGACGTGAAGCTGGTGGAGGACTACAAGGGCAACCAGCTCCTGCTGTTCGGTTCCCAGTGGGCCATCGGCTGGACCGAGGAGCGGAACAAGAACCTCACCTTCCACGAGTTCGGGGGTACCAAGTTCTGATAAAATCAAAAACCGCCCGCCGGCCTGCGCCGGGGGGCGGTTTTTTGCCGCGTCGGTTACCGCACGGGGGTGTAGCTGGGGACGGCCTCCTCGTCCGTGGCCTCCAGCTTGAAGATAACGGGCCGCAGGCCGTCGTTGCAACTACAAATGGCCACGCCGGGCTTGCGAATCCAGTCTCCGTAGTAGAACAGCCCCTCCCCCGCGCCGTGGGCCAGGGCGAAGGCGTACTGGTAGACCGCCTTCCACGCCTCGTCACAGAAGCCCTCCGGCTTGGCGTAGTCGGCGTAAAAGACCTGCCCTTCCCGCAGCATGGGACAGGCCGTCAGCCCCTCGGCGCCGTATTCCTCTGCCAGCTCCCGGTCCAGGGTGGTTTTCAGAACGGTAATTTTCACGCGCTTCATGACAATTCCTCCTCGTGTGAGAATAGGATAGCACCGCTCAAGGGCATTGGGCAAGGGGAAGTTTTCCACACGGGGGACTAAACGGGTGGAAAAGTCAGCCCTGGCTATGGGGAGCGAGCCTGGCTTTACCGCCTGCCCGGTCCAGGGCCAGCGCCAAGACGGCAAAGACCGCCCCGCTGCCCACCGCCTGTACCAGCGTGCCCAGGAACTGGGGCCAGAAGGCGTTGACGCCGCCCAGCAGCAGGCAGGCGGCCAGGCCGTACGCCGCCGGGGAGAGCAGGCAGGCCAGCAGAAGGGCCGCCCCGTTCCGGGGGCAGAGGAGCCGCGGGGCCCGGCTGGTAAACAGGAGGGCCACCAGGGCCTTGATGAGCAGCGTGGGGACCACCCACAGAGGGGCGGTGAGCAGATCCGCCAGCCCGGCCCCCACCATGGCGGCGCCCACGGCGTAGGGGGCGGGCAGCAGACAGGCCGCCAGGTAGATCAGCGCGTCTCCCAGGTGGATGTAGCCGCCGGTGGGGATGGGGATATGGAGCAGATAGGCGGTGGTGACCGCAATGGCTCCGGCGAACAGGGCGGCCAGGCAGAGCAGCCGGAGTTTTTTCGATTCGCGCACAGGGGCTCCCTCCTTTTTTTGTCTGTCCCCATTGTACGCTCCGTCTGACCTTGTTAAAAGTATCAGAATAAATCTATTTTAAAAGGTCAGGCGAGGCGGAGGAAACACACAAAACCTGCCCCATCCCCATAAAATAGGGCAGGGAGGTGGAAAAATGGAAGAGACAGTCCTGCGGGAGCAGCTCAGGACGGTGGATGAATCCCTGCTGTTTCTGTTGTTGATCGTACTGTCGGTGCTGCTCTCCTACTGGGGGGTGCGCATACAGCGGGAGGGGCTGTGCAGAACCCTCCAGGGGGATGCCGAGGGGGCGGCCGCCCTGCCCCGGGTGTTCCCCATCCGCCTGAGCGCCTCGGCCCTGGTGGTGGGAGCGCTGGGCTTTTTCCTCTGTCTGGCCCTCAAGACAGAGCGGGAGACCGCCCGGGGTGGGACGCCGGCGGCCCGGCGGTCGGCGTGCACCAACCTGTGGGCCTCCCTGTTTGTCTTTCTCGCCGCCCTGCTGCGGCTGGACGACCTGCTGGGCACCCGGGATGCCTCGGGGGAGGTCATCTGAAATAAAGCAGGCGCGCCCTGCGGCGCGCCTGTCGAGGATGCGGGTCAGTTTGCCGGCCCCTTGGCAAAAAAGGTATAAACCCCGGTGGCCACCGTCCGGCCCGTGTCGTCGGTGAGCACGGCCTCGTACACCAGGACGGTTTTGCCCAGCTTCCTGGGCGTGGCCGTGCAGGTGATGCGCGCTCCGGACGCCGGGGCCAGATACTGCATGGAGCAGTCCAGGGTGACGCACATGTGCCCGGTGGTGAAGGCCGCCGTGCCGCACACGGTGTCCGCCAGGGTGACCAGCGCCCCGCCGTGGACGATGCCCATGGGGTTGAGGCTGGAGGGCTGCACCTCCAGCACGCCCACGGCGCTGTGATCCGGCCGCAGCTCGGTGACGTACATGTGGTTGGCGGGGGCGAAGCAGCCGCTGGTATTCACCAGCTCCAGAAGCTTACTGTAGGAATCCATCGAGAATCTTCTCCTCCGCCTCCTGCTCGGTGAGGCCCAGGGTCATGAGCTTGAGAATCTGGTCGCCCGCGATGCGTCCGATGGCCGCCTCGTGAATGAGCTGGGCGTCCACATGGTTGGCCACGATGGCGGGGATGGAGGAAATTCTGGCGTCGCCCATGATGATGGAGTCGCACTGCACATGGCCGAAGCACCTGGCGTTGCCCGTCACCTTGGGGTAGAACACCTGCTGGGACTGGTCCTGGGCCACCGAGCGGGACACCACCCGGCCGTTGGCCCCCTCGCCGTCCAGAATGATCTCCATATCGCTCTCGGCGGTCTGCTCCCCGTGGGTGAGCAGCTTCTCGGTGATGATGGCCTCGGCGTCCTTCCCCACCACGATTTTCGTCTCCCGCTTGGTGGAGTCCACGCCGCGGATCTGGGTGCTCTCCAGATTGATGGTGGCCCCCTCCTCCAGATACACGACGGTCTGGGGGTTCATGATGCGCTTGCCGGTGCCGGGGCCCTCGCCGTAGTGGCGCTCCACATAGCGGACCTTGGAGTTTTTGCCCACGTAGAAGGTGTGCACGCCGTCGTGCTGGCTGGTCTCGCAGCCGGTGTTGTGGATGCCACAGCCGGCCACGATGTCCACATCGCAGTCCTCGCCGATGAAGAAGTCGTTGTATACCATCTCGCTCAGCCCGGTCTGGCTGATGATGACCGGGATGTGGACCGACTCGTGCCTGGTGCCCGGCTTGATGCGGATGTCGATGCCCGACTTGCCCGGCTCGGTCTTGGTGGTGATCTCAATGTTGGCGGTGCTGTTCCGGGAGTCCAGCGCGCCGTTGCGGCGGATGTTGTAGGCCCCCTGGGGGGTCTTCTCCAGCTCCGCGATCTCTTTCAGCAGTTTCCACTCAGCCTGATCCATGCTTACCTCGCCCCCTCCGACATATAGCTGCACCCGGCCGAGGTGTTGGCCAGGATCTGGGGGAAAATCTCGTCCTTGGGCCCGTGCTTGGCGATTTTCCCGTCGCGGATCATCACAATCTCGTCGGCCAGGTCAATGATGCGCTCCTGGTGGGAGATGACGATCAGCGTGGCCTCCCGCTTCTGGTGGATGGCCTTGAAGGTCTCGGTCAGCTTGGCAAAGGACCACAGGTCGATGCCCGCCTCCGGCTCGTCAAAGATCATCAGCCCCGACTTGCGGGCGAGAATCGTGGCGATCTCAATGCGCTTGACCTCGCCACCGGACAGGGAGGCGTCCACCTCCCGGTCGATATAGTCGGCGGCGCACAGGCCCACCCGGGTCAGATACTGGCAACCCTCCTCCCGGGTCAGCTTCTCGCTGCCCGCGGCCAGGGCCAGCAGATCCCGCACCCGCAGGCCCTTGAAGCGGGGCGGCTGCTGAAAGCCGTAGCTCACCCCCAGGCGGGCCCGCTGGGTGATGTCCAGGCCGGTGATGTCGGTGCCATTCCAGGCGATGGTGCCCCCGGTGGGCCGCACCAGGCCCATGATGGCCTTCGCCAGGGTGGTCTTGCCGCCCCCGTTGGGGCCGGTGATGACCACAAACTGATGGTCAGCTACGGTGAGGGAGACGTCGTTGAGGATACCCAGCTCCTCGCCGGACTCCCCCTCCACCTGGTAGCTGAGATGCTTTATCTCCAGCATACGCGGTCTCTCCTTTGTACTATGCTTCTTCTCATGAGATATTATTTTATCACGGCGGGGGGGAAAATACAACCCTGCCGGGCGCAAAAACCACACTATTCGCATAGGATAAGGTGAATCCAAATCATCAGGAGGCTTTGTCTATGGAACAAGATCATTTGCCCTGCTCCTGCGACCAGGAGGTCTTTGAGCGGGTGTGGCGGCGGGTGATGCCCGAGGACCGGCCCGACTGCCCCTTTACCCTGGGCGAGGACGCCGCCGCCCCTCCGGCCGTCCAGCCCCCCGCAGCGGCTCTGCCTGCCGTGGTACATACTGCTCCAGCCGGCGAACAGGCGCCCTCCCGGCCCGTGGTGGGAGAAGAGCACGACGTGCCCTGCCTGGGGGCGTCCTCGGCGGTGTACGGCGCCCAGCTCCAGCGGCTCATTGACCGGGAACTGGCGGATTGGAGGGCCTATCAGGCCCTATCCCGCCGGGCCCAGGGAAACAGCGGGCGGGTGCTGGCCACCATCGCCGCCGACGAACGCCGCCACGCCAAGCGGCTTTCCACCGCCTATTTTCTCATCTCCGGGGTGCGGTACTGGCCGGTAGACCGGGTACCCAATCCATCCCCCGCCCCCTTCTCCGCCGCCCTGCGGGAGCACTTCATGGAGGAGCAGCGGGGGGCGGCCGCCTACCAGACCGCGGCGGCGGAGACTGCCGATCCCTGCCTCCACGAGCTTTTTCTGGAGCTGGCGGGGGAGGAGGACTCCCACGCCTGGCTCCTGCGCAGCGTACTGGAGCAGCTATAAGAACACCCCCGGCGCACGGCTTTGCCGCGCGCCGG
>NZ_JH417703.1:0-15318 GCF_000239295.1 Flavonifractor plautii ATCC 29863 | reverse complement strand
GGCGCACGGCTTTGCCGCGCGCCGGGGGCCTGCTTTTAGTATCCGTTGACCACCGCGTCCAGCACCCTGGCCGCCACGGAGCCCGCCGCGTCCGCACCGGAGCCGCCGTTCTCCACCAGCACCACGAAGGCGTAGGGGGCGTCGGGGTTGCGGAGGAAGCCGGCGAACCAGGCGTGGGGGGCCTTGCCGCCCCCCACCTCGGCGGTGCCGCTCTTGGCGCACACGTCCATGTTGGGGAAGCGGGAGGCGCCGTACTGAGCCGTGACATTGTGGGCCATCAGCTCCGCCAGGACGGCGGCGGTATCCCCTTCCACCAGCTTTTTGGTGTGCCGGGGCAGGGCGGGCAGGGACGGCAGGCCCAGGGCG
Source organism: Flavonifractor plautii ATCC 29863 (assembly GCF_000239295.1). GTDB lineage: Bacteria > Bacillota > Clostridia > Oscillospirales > Oscillospiraceae > Flavonifractor > Flavonifractor plautii. The sequence continues at coordinate 14,952 of NZ_JH417703.1, read as the reverse complement.
TTCTCCGTCTTGAGCACCAGCCGGGGCACGGCCGCCGTTCCGCCGTTTGCGATGGCCCCCATATAGACCATGAGGGCGCAGGGGTTGGCCAGGTCGTTGTACTGCCCCACGCCGGCCCAGCCCAGCTCGTTGGCCGTGAGGCCGTCAAAGTCGAAGGAGCCGGCGGCGGTGTTCAGGCCGCTGACCCGGTAGGAGGAGGTGAGCCCCGCCCGGACAGTGTACTCCTCCAGCACGTCCTCCCCCAGCTCGCCGGCCAGCAGGGCGAACACCCCGTTGCACGAGTTGGCCAGGGCGGAGGAGATGTCCTGCTCCCCGTGGGCGCGGGGGCAGGTGACGGCCCCGTCCCCCACCTGGGTGGAGCCGGTGCAGGTCCAGGTGCGGTCAAAGAGATCGGGCATGCGCTCAATGGCGGCGGAGAGCACCACGGTCTTGTATACCGAGCCCGGCGGGAAGGTGCCGGAGAGAAAGCGGTTGAGGTACACCCCGTCGTAGGCGTCGTTCCCCTCCATCTCCTCTGACGAGGGGGGATACAGGGGGTCAAAGGCGGGGGTGGACACCATGCACAGCACCTCCCCCGTCTCGTAGTTGTACACGCCCACCGCCCCCTTGCGGCCGGCCAGGGCCTCATAGGCGATGTAGTTGTACCGGGCGTCCAGGGTGAGGTAGAGGTCGTTGCCCGCCCCCAGGGGGGAGTAGGCCCCGGTGAGCAGGTTGTAGCCGGAGAGCTGGTCGGCAAAGGCCACCAGCGCCCCGGTACCGATATTGCCCTGGGCGTCCCCCACGGCGTGGAGGGTGGCCTTGCGCACGGTGGCGTTGTCGTACCAGCGCCGGGTGCCGTCCTCCTCCGTCCAGGAGAGCACGTCCCCGTCCCGGTCCAGCACCCGGCCCACCGAGAGCTGTCCCTGGCGGTTGTAGAGGTGGCGGTTGGCGGCAAAGGAGACCCAGCGGCCGCCGTTTTTCACGAAGCGGAACACAAACAGGCCGGAGCCCAGCAGCAGGGCGGCGGCCAGCAGGAGGCAGAGCAGGGCCCGCTTTTCAATCTTCTTCATCGTCCGCCTCCCATTCGTCGGTGGATTTGGGGGCCAGCGCCGCCCCCCGGCGGTCCTCCCGCCGGGAGGGCAGGCGGATGGCAAAGCTGGCGTTCTGACGGGTGTCGGTGGCCTTGAGGAAGGCCAGCAGCCCCCAGGAGGCGATCATGGCCGTGCCGCCGTTGGACACGAAGGGAAAGGTGACGCCGGTGAGGGGGAGAATGTCCACCGCGCCGAACACGTTGAGGCAGGTCTGAAACACCATCATGGAGGTGGCGGCGCAGGCGGCGATGACGTAAAAGGAGCTCCGTCCGGCCCGGCAGGCCCGGACGGCGAACACCGCCAGAGTGAGAATGGACAGCACCGCCAGCAGGGCGATGATCAGCCCCCACTCCTCGCACAGCATGCCGAATACCAGGTCGGTGTCCCCCGCGCCCACGGTGTGGAGCCAGCCCTCGCCGGGGCCCACCCCCACCAGGCCGCCGGAGGCGGCGGCCGACATGGTGCGGGTCTGCTGGTAGCCGCTGCCTACCGAGGCGTTCTGCCACGCGTGGCCCCAGGTGGCGAAGCGCTGAAGGATGTAGGGCTTGAGGGAGAGCATGGTGAGCACCGCAAACACCCCTCCGCCGCAGATGAGGGCCAGGGTGGCCCAGTCGCCGGAGCGGAGGTAGGCGATAACCAGGAAGGTGACAAAGAAGATGGCGGCGGTGCCGAAGTCGCTCATATAGGCCAGACAGGCCAGGCACACGCCGGTGAGCAGAATGAACAGGCCCAGGTTCCGCTTGCGGAAGAGCCGGTCCAGGGTGGCCGCCCCGGCAAAGATGTAGCAGATTTTGGCCAGCTCCGAGGGCTGCACCGAGATGCCGGCAATGGTCAGCCAGTTGGCCGCTCCATATTTGGTGCCGGTGAGGCCCAGCAGGTAGAGCACCACGGTGAGGCTCAGCAGGCCGATGGCCCCGGCGGCCATGAGCCAGCGGATTTTCTTGGCCCGGTCCAGGTTGCGCAGGAAGACCCCCAGCACCAGGAACAGGGCCAGTCCCAGCACCACGCAGAGGAACTGCTTGAACAGGGCGGGGGTATTGGAGGAGGAGGTCACCGCCAGGGAGAGGGTGGACAGGAAGAAGGCGATGGTCTCCATCTCAAAGCCTACCCGGCGCAGGGCGCGGAGGGTGAGGAAGTACAGCCACATCACCCCCGTCAGCAGCAGGAAGGTGAGCGGGATCATCACCGTGGCGTTCTCCCCCTCGCTGATGGTGAGCTGGAGTGCGGTGAGGGCCTGGAACACGGTGAGGAGCACCAGCCCCAGCCAGGGGGACACGGGCCGCATGGCCCGCCGCCGCTGGCGGCGCTGAGCCTTTTCCTCCGGAGAGAGGGGGAGCAGCACGGTCTCCACCCCGCCGATGCCCACCACGTCGCCGTACTGGACGGGGGCGGAGCCCTCCACCGGCCTGCCGTTTACCGTCACGCCACCCTTGGAGCCCAGGTCGTAGGCCGTCCAGGTGTCGTCCGCCTGGCGAATCAGGGCGGCGTGCTGCCGGGATACCACAGGATAGTTGAGAATCACGTCGGAGTTGCCGCCCCGGCCCAGGATGTTCTCCCAGTGGGTCAGCGGCTCCTGAGCCCCGTTGGGCAGGGTCAGGTAGGCCCACACCTCCGGCAGACAGGGCACGGTGAGCAGGGAGCGGATCGTCCGTATGAGAATCAGCAGGGCCAGCACCGGGAACAAAAAGCGCACCGCCGTGGTGAACCAGGCCCAGACCTGGGGATTGGCGGCCATCCAGTCCAGCAGCGCCTCCATCCGCCCACCTCCTTTTCGTTGGAATATACAGCAGTATAGCACAAATGGGGCCGATAAAAAAGCGGAAGGCCGTCCGCCTTCCGCATTCTTCAAGAATTCTTTACAATTTGCCCTCTCCGGCGGTATAATGGGCTCACCAATGAGAAAGGATGTGAGCCCGTGTCTACGATTATCGACGCCAAGGGCAAGCCCTGCCCCACCCCGGTCATCCTGGCCAAGCAGGCCATGGCCGCCGGGGAACATTCCTTCACCGTGCTGGTGGACAACACCACGGCGGTGGAAAACCTCAAGCGCCTGGCGGGCAACCAGGGGTTCGGAGCCGCCGTCACCCAGGAGGAGGGGGTGTTTTCCGTGGCCTTCACCCGTACCGGCTGCGCCGCCTGTGAGGAGGCGGTGAGCGCTCCCCTGCCCGCCCCCGGCGGCGACTGGGCCGTGTTTGTGGGCCGGGATATCATCGGGGACGGCGACCGGGAGCTGGGCGCCAACCTGATGCGCATGTTCTTCTACACTCTGGCCCAGGGGGAGGACAAGCCTGGCGCGGTGCTCTTCATGAACGCCGGCGTGCGCTTGCCCACCCTGGACGAGCAGATTCCCGCCCACCTGAAGTCCCTGGCCGATGCGGGCGTCGAGATCCTGGTGTGCGGCACCTGCCTCAGCTTCTACGGCCTCACCGACCAGCTCCAGGTGGGCACGGTGAGCAACATGTACGACATCGTCACCCGCATGCAGCGGGCGGCCAAGGTGGTCTCCCTGTAATGGACTACGGCGTGATCACCTTCACCTCCACCTACGGGGCCATCTACGCCCAGAAGGTGCTGCGACCGGTGGCGGATGTGCTCACCATGCCGGTGCTGCGGGAGATCTCCCTGGGCTGCGGCATCGCCGTGCGCTTCCGGCCGGAGGACGGGGCAGCGGTGCGCGCCGCCCTGGCCGCCTCCGCCCTGCGGCCGGACGAGTACGCCTTTTACGGTGTTACCGGCTCCGGGGCGGCCCTGCGGGCCGAGCCGCTGGACGGGTAGGGGCCGCCCGGCGCTCAGAAGATCCAGCCGATGAGCAGGGACAGGGCAAAGGCCACGACGGCGGGCATGAAGTTTTCCCAGCGGGTGGGCTTGTCGAGCAGGGCCTTGATGAGCAGCACCACGCCCGCGATGCGCAGCAGCCAGGGCAGCAGGCCCATGAGCAGCAGGAAGGGCAGGCCCACCAGAAACAGGATGACGGGAATGAGAATCACAGCGGCCAGACAGATGATGCCCAGTGTGAACAGCGTAACCATGGAATCAGTCCTCCTTTTGATGGTACCAGCTTATCACACCCAGATAAAAGCGTCCTAAAGGCATTCTTAAAATCAGATAAAAAATCCCCGGCGTCAGGGGGCGGGGCTGTGCCATCCGCCCCTGACGCCGGGGCCTTTTTCTGCGTTCCGGTTCGGCCAAACGGTTTTCATAAAAGTCTCGCTTCGAGGCTGCTTTCCCGGCAGAACGTAATGGATATCAGATGGATGCATAGAATAAATGCCTTGGGGCACGAAGAAATGGGCAGGACTGTCATGTGAAAAGGATAATAGTCCTTTTCTTGTATGCAATTTGGTAGATAATATGATAGTATGTGTGCTGTGGCAGCATTCGATTACCGTGATATGCTCTGTGGCATGGAACACTCCTGTTATACTGCTCCTGTCGGTACAGCATTTCTTGCTGCCATTCCGTTTGGTTTTGGAATGATTAGCGGTTTCATCACAGACTCAGAGCAAGGGAGGGCTTGCGAATGGCAGATACAGATTACATCTTTCACATCAGCCCGTATGATACCGAAAAGCTTTTGCCGCAAGTGAGCAGGGCGCTCGAAAAAAGGACGGAAATGGTTTCGCGGGAACGATTTCCCGGGCTATGGAAGCATACCGACCGATTCCGCTCTATGGCGCGGGGGCGGAAAAGGAGCAGGCTACGCACAAGGGGAATGAGTGCGTTATGTCTGGCGGCCGGCATTTTTCTGGCTGTTCCCGGTCTGATGGAGCCGCGAGAGCTGTTCGTGCCGCTGCTTGTCGGCGCGGCTGCCATGGGTGCGGGTATCATTGGCCTGTGGCAGAGCCGCGCGCGCAAGAAGAATCCGTTTGATAGAGCGGCAAAGATATTGTTGGAGGGCAAAGACAAGAGTTCCGCGGAGCAAGCCGCTTCGGTGTCCTTCTCAGAGGAGGGGATGACCGTTCCGGCGGGCGGCGGCAAGGCGGAATTTGTGCCATATCGAGAGTTTGAATGCGCCGTCGAAACGGCGGATAGTTTTCTTTTCGTCTTTGGCGGCCGTGTCCTGCTGTTGCAGAAAATGGACTTAAAAGCGGAATGTACCGGCGATTTTTGCAGTCTGATCTCGGAAAAAGTGAAACCGTATCACTCGATTGCGTAAAAGGGCGGCGGCAGGGAAAGCCCATGAGGCTGCCGTCAGAGCGGAAAAACGCGCCCGCCTCATTCAAAATGAGGTAGGCGCGTTTTCATGCGCAGCGCGCTTGACACCGCGCCGGGGATTTTTGCATCAACGGAAGTAGGCCGCGCCGCTCTCGAAGAGGGGCTGGTGCTTGTCGCCGGGGATGTTGACGCCTACATAGGGGCCCCGGCGCTCCGAGTGGCCCATCTTGCCGAACACCCGGCCGTCGGGGGAGAAGATGCCCTCGATGGCCTCCAGGGAGCCGTTGGGGTTGGCGTCGATGTCCATGGAGGCCGCGCCGGAGGCGTCCACGTACTGGGTGGCGATCTGGCCGTTGGCGATCAGCCGCTCCAGCTCCGCCTGGGGGGCTGTGAAGCGGCCCTCGCCGTGGGAGATGGGGATGGCGTGGAGGTCGCCCACATGGGACTGGAGCATCCAGGGGGACTGGACAGAGGCCACCCGGGTGGTGACGTACCGGCTCTGGTGGCGGCCGATGGTGTTGAAGGTCAGGGTGGGGCAGCCCTCGTCCATGGCCCGGATCTCGCCGTAGGGCACCAGGCCCAGCTTGATGAGGGCCTGGAAGCCGTTGCAGATGCCCAGCATCAGGCCGTCCCGGCGCTTGAGCAGGTCGTGAACCGCGTCGGTGAGCCGGCCGTTGCGCAGGAAGGAGCAGATGAACTTGGCCGAGCCGTCGGGCTCGTCGCCGCCGGAGAAGCCGCCGGGCAGGAACAGGATCTGGGCCGCGCGGATGGCCTTTTCCAGGGCCAGGGCCGACTCCTCCAGGGCGGAGGCGGTCAGGTTGCGCACCACCACGATCTCCGGCTCCAGCCCCGCCCGCAGGCAGGCCCGGGCGGAGTCGTACTCGCAGTTGGTGCCGGGGAACACGGGGATGGCCACCCTGGGCCGGGCGGTTTTGGACTTGCACACCGCCGGGGAGCGCTTGTCCCAGGAGAGGGTGCGCGCCGGGGCGGACTCCCCCGCCCGGGTGGGGTACACGTCCTCCAGCACCCCCTCGTTGAGGGCGAGCAGCTCGTCAATGGGGGCGGAGTCGCCGCCGATGGTGATCACCGGCTCGGCGGTGGTGGTGCCCAGCCTGATCGCCAGGGGGAAGTCGAGCTCCTCGGTCAGCTCCGCCACAATGGAGCGGGGCCAGGGAGTGTACCAGTTCGTGTCCACATCGGAACCCATGGCAAAGCCGATCTTGTTGCCGAAGGACATGTTCATGACCGCCTCGGCAAAGCCGTGCTCCACCGCCCACGCGGACTTCACTTTCCCGGCCTTGTGCAGTTCACGGAGCTTGTCCCAGGCCGCCAGAGGGTGCTCGGCCAGAGCGTCGCCTACGAACAGGTACACCGGGTGCCCCGCCTCCTTGAACTCGGGGGAGAGCACCTCACCCGCCTGGATGGGCGCGATGGCGAAGGAGATCAGCGTGGGGGGCACGTCCAGATCGTGGAAGGTGCCCGACATGGAGTCCTTGCCGCCGATGGCGGCGCAGCCCAGCTCCAACTGGGCGTCCAGGGCCCCCAGCAGGGCGGCGAAGGGCTTGCCCCAGCGGGCGGGCGCGTCCCGCAGCTTCTCAAAGAACTCCTGGAGGGTCAGATAGGCCTTCCGGTAGTCCGCGCCGGCGGCCACCAGCTTGGCTACGGAGGCGTAGACCGCGTCCTTTGCCCCCTGGTAGGGGTCGGCGGACAGGGCCTCGGGGTCGCAGCCCCAGGCCATGACGCTGGCCTGGCCGGTCTCCTGCTCCGGCTCCACGGGGAAGAGGGCGGCCATGACCTGGGCCGGGGTGCGCTGGGTCCTGCCGCCGAAGGGCATGAGCACGCTGCCCGCGCCGATGGAGCCGTCAAACCGCTCGGTGAGGCCGCGGCGGGAGGCGCACTTCAAACTGGAGGCCATCTCCCGCAGGGTGGAGAAGGTCGCCCGCTCCGTGGCGGCGTCCGCCTGGGGCACGGACACCCGGGCGTGCTTGACCGCGCCGTTGGTGTTGAGGAAGGCCCGGGACAGGCTGGCCACGGTCTGGCCCTGCCAGGTCATGACCATGCGGGGCTCCGCCGTGACCGAGGCCACCGGGTAGGCCTCCAGGTTCTCCCTGGCGGCGGCGGCCAGCAGGGCGTCCACGTCCGCCGGGGCCACCACCACGGCCATGCGCTCCTGGGACTCGGAGATGGCCAGCTCGGTGCCGTCCAGGCCGTCGTATTTCTTGCGCACCGCGTCCAGGTCGATGGACAGGCCGTCGGCCAGCTCGCCGATGGCCACGCTCACGCCGCCGGCGCCGAAGTCGTTGCACCGCTTGATGAGGCGGGTGACGGCGGGGTCGCGGAAGAGCCGCTGGAGCTTGCGCTCCTCCGGGGCGTTGCCCTTCTGCACCTCGCTGGCCATGGTGTCCAGGCTGGCCTTGTTGTGGCTCTTGGAGGAGCCGGTGGCGCCGCCGATGCCGTCCCGGCCGGTGCGGCCGCCCAGGAGGATCACCACGTCGCCGGGGGCGGGCCGCTCCCGGCGGACGTTGGACGCCGGGGCCGCGCCCACCACCGCGCCGCACTCCAGGTGCTTAGCCACATAGCCCTCGTGGTAGAGCTCCGCCACGTGGCCGGTGGCCAGGCCGATCTGGTTGCCGTAGGAGGAGTAGCCCGCCGCGGCGGTCTGGGCGATCTTCCGCTGGGGCAGCTTGCCCTCCAGGGTCTGCTCCACCGGGGTGCGGGGGTCGCCGCAGCCGGTGAGGCGCATGGCCTGGTGGACGTACACCCGGCCGGAGAGGGGGTCGCGGATGCAGCCGCCGATGCAGGTGGCCGCGCCGCCGAAGGGCTCGATCTCGGTGGGGTGGTTGTGGGTCTCGTTCTTGAACATGAGCAGCCAGTCCTGCTCCGCCCCGTCCACCTGGGCGGGCACGTGGATGGAGCAGGCGTTGATCTCCTCGCTCTCGTCCAGCTCGGGGAGCAGGCCCCGCTTTTTCAGGGTCTTGGCGCCCAGGGTGGCGATGTCCATGAGGGTCTGGGGCCGGGCCGCGGCCTTCTCCGCGCCGTAGACCTCCACCCGGGCGGACAGGTACCGCTCATAGGCGGCCTTTACGTTGTCATCGGCGATCTCCACCTCGTCCAGGTGGGTGGAGAAGGTGGTGTGGCGGCAGTGATCCGACCAGTAGGTGTCCACCACCCGCACCTCGGTGAGGGTGGGATCGCGGCCCTCCTCGTCCCGGAAGTAGGCCTGGAGGAAGGCGAGATCGGCCAGATCCATGGCCAGGGCGTACTGGGCTAGCACGCTCTCTAGACCCGCGCGGTCCAAGGCGGTGAAGCCATCCAGCACGGGCACGGCGGCGGGAACGGGGTAGTCCTGGCGGAGGGTGGCGGGCTTGTCCAGCGCCGCCTCCCGGCTCTCCACCGGGTTGATGAGGTAGCCGCGGGCCTTGGCCGCCTCCTGGGCGGTGAGGGCCCCCTCCAGCACGTAGACGGTGGCGGCGCGGACGGTGGGGCGCTCCCCGCCGTGCATCATCTGGATGCACTGGGCGCAGGAGTCGGCCCGCTGGTCGTACTGGCCGGGCAGGGCCTCCACCGCGAGCAGGGTGTGCTCCCCCTCCGGGGCGGGCATGACCTCATCCCACAGGGCGTCCACCTGCGGCTCGGAGAGCACGGTGGTGCGGGCGGCGGCATAGACCGCCGCGTCCACCCCCTCCACGTCGTAGCGGCGCAGCACCCGCACGCCGGTCAGCCCCGTCAGGCCCAGGGTGTGGCGCAGCTCTCCAAACAGATGCTCCGCCTCCACGGCAAAGCCGGGCTTCTTCTCCACATAACAGCGAAATACGTTCCCCATACTCTCTTTCTCTCCCTTATGTGATCTTCCAGTCGGAAAATTGATGGAATATGTTTTGCTGGGTGGGCGTCAGCCCGTCGATCCGGCTCCACTGGGTCAAAACGGACCAGTTCTTGAAGCAGATGACCGCGAAGGGGGGCTGCCCGGCCAGATATTCATAGAGCTGCCGGGCCGGCTCCGTCCGCCACTGGCCCACGGCGGCGCGGAAGGCGCTGAGGCGGTTCAGCGCCCCGGCGTCGCTGTACTTGCCGTAGTTGAGGGCGCCGCCGGGGGTCAGGAAGGCGGTGAGATCAAAGTCGGCGGTGAGCCGCACCTCCCCCAGGTACAGGTCGAACTCCCCCGCCGTCAGGGCCTGAAGGTAATCGTCCCAGGCCAGGGCCCGCAGCTCCACCTCCAGGCCGGCGTCGGTCAGGTTGGCGGCCAGCGTCTCCGCCGCGGCCAGCCGGTCGGCGTTGTTGTTTGGGGCCACAAAGGTGAGCGCCAGCGGTCGCCCCTCCTTCTGCCATACCCCGTCGGCTCTGGTGTAGCCGGCAGCGGTGAGGAGCGGCTCCATGGCCTGGGGGGCGTAGTCCAGCGTCTGGGCCAGCGCCTCGTCGTAGAGGGGGCTGGCGGGGGAGACAGGAAGGGCGGCGGGCTGGGCGTGGCGGGAGAACTGGGCGGTGGATACGGCGGCCCGGTCAAAGCCCCGCAGCAGGGCCTGCCGCACCTGGGCGCTCCGGCAGGGGCCGTCGGCCGTGTTGAAGCCAACGTACAGCATGGTGCTGGTGGGGTAGTCCACCGCAGCAAAGGAACCAGAAAAACCCAGGGCATTGGTGCCCGTCAGGTCGGTGGAGACCAGGGCAATGTCCCGGGTATCAAAGGCATGGATCAGATCGTCCGCCTCCTGAATGGCTCGCAGGGGAATGGTGTCCCGGGGCAGGGCCTTGCCTTGCCACCAGCCGGAGCGGGCTTCCAGCGCGAGGTTCTCCCCCGTGCCGGCGAGCACGTAGGGCCCCGTGCCCAGGGGGACGCCTCCCGTCTCCTTGACGATGGGGATGTCCAGCAGGGCGGGCAGAGCACCGTTGGCGCGGCTCAGGGTGACGGTCACCATGCCGTTGGCGGCGGCGATGTCCGTCACGCCGGCGAAGCGGGCGGAGTAGAGGGGGCTGATGCGGGCCAGGTTGAGGGAGGCCGCGATCTCCGCGGCCGTCAGGGGGCTGCCGTCGGAGAAGGTCACCCCGCTGCGGGGGATAAAGGACCACTGGAGGCCGTCGGCCGACACGGAGGCGGAGGCGCAGAGCGCCTCCTGGGGCTGAAACTGCCCGTCCAGGGCAAACAGCCCCTCATACAGCAGGCCCCCCAGGGCCAGGTTGGTGCGGTTGGAGCCGGTGATGGGGTGGAACCCGGCCTCTGGGTAGCAGGCCAGGGCGAACTCGGCCGCCTCTGGAGAGGGGGAGACGCTGGGCGTGGGGGTGGGTGTGGGCTCCGGCTCCGGCGCCGGCCCGCAGGCGGCCAAACCCAGGCACAGGGCCGCCGTCAGCAGGGCGGCTAGAATGTTTCGCAAACGGCTCGGCCTCCTTCCTAAAGGCGCGTCGATTTTCTGCGGAAAATCTCTGCCGCTGCGCGGCAGGATACGCGCCTTCCAGAGGGAACCAGTTCCCCCTAGATACGCGCCTGCGGCGCGATACCCCCTCCGCTCTCCGAGGGAATGTTGGATTGGCGTACAACGGCAATGGAGCATCCATATTTTATAGCTGCTTATCTCACAGCGTTTTCCCCGCCCTGCGGGGAAACGAAATTGAAAATCAGTCTTTCCGGGAATTCATTTTCCGGAAAGACACCCCGACCCGCGCCACAGGGCGCGAAACCGGGGGTATCGAGCCAAGTCGCCGGCGTTTTCGCCGGCACGCAGGCTCGTATCTAGGGGTCGGAAGCGCCGGTGGCGCTTCCGATGAAGTCCAGACGGAGTCTCCTCAGACGCCATTGGATGCCCCCTAGACGATTGCGATCATCGCCGCCTGGCTCCCCCGCTCCCCGTGGGTGTAGCGGTGGGACCAGTACTTCTCCGGCAGGCAGCAGGTACAGTCGGCGGAGACAGCGATGTGTTCGGGGTCCAGCCCGGCGTTCTCCAGCCGCTTGGCGTTGAGGCCCTTGAGATCCACGTGGAACTTGCCGGTGGGCAGCACCTCGATGGAGGACAGGGCGGCGGCCCCCATGGCCTCAGTCATGGCGTTGGGCACGTCCTCGTGGGTCTCGAAGCAGCACTTGGAGATGCCGGGGCCGACGGCGGCCAGGATGTCCAGCCGGTCGCAGCCGTAGCAGTCCACCATGCGCTCCACCGCCTTGGCGGCGATGCCCAGGGCGGTGCCCCGCCAGCCGGCGTGGACCGCCCCCACCACCCGGCGCACCGGGTCGTAGAGCAGGATGGGCAGGCAGTCGGCGGAGTAGACCGCCAGCGTCACACCGGGGATGTCGGTGACAAGGCCATCCGCCTGCCAGGGCTCCGGCTCGTCCAGGCCGATGCCCAGATCCGCCGCGGTGACGGTGCGCACTGTGTCGCCGTGGACCTGGCTGGCGCAGACAATGTTCCCCATGTCTGCCCCAATGGCGGCGCAGAAGCGGCGGTAGTTCTCCCGCACCCGGTCGGGGGCGTCGCCCCGGTTCATGCCCAGGTTGAGGGTAGCGTAGATCCCCTCCGATACCCCGCCCAGGCGGGTGGAGAAGCCGTGTGCCACACCGCCGGCGGCCTCAAAGCCGTCGGCGGTGAGATACACCAGGCCATTTTTGTTGTGCTCGATGATATTCATGGATTTCCTCCATCTGGAAATCGAAATCGGTTTTTCCGGAAACTCGCGTTTCGAAAAACACCTCGCCCCGCGCCGCGGGCACGAAGCCGGGGGTATCAAAACCGCTGTGCCGCAAAGCGGCACGGCGGTTTTGTATCTAGGGACCGGAGGCGCTTCCGGTCAAACGCCAGCGAAGCCACATTCCGCTTTTGGATACCCCATAGACTGCTTTTACTCGTCCTCGTGCATGCCGCAGCACTTCTTGTACTTCTTGCCGCTGCCACAGGGACAGGGGTCGTTGCGGCCCACCTTCTGGCCCTTCTTGACGGGCTGCTTCTTAACGGTGCCGTCGCTGCCCGCGCTCTCGCCGGTGACCTTGGCCACCCGCTCCCGCTTGACGGTGGTGGCGCCCACCTGGACCCGGGCCAGGAAGATACGGCGGATGGTCTCGGCCTGGATGGCGGCGATCATGCTCTCAAACATCTCGTAGCCTTCCTTTTTATAGGCCACCACCGGGTCGTTCTGGCCGTAAGCCCGCAGGCCAATGCCCTGGCGCAGCTCCTGCATGGCGTCGATGTTGTCCATCCAGTACTCGTCCACCACCCGGAGCATCATCACCCGCTCCAGCTCGCGCATGAGGGGCTCGCCCAGCTCGGCCTCCTTGCGGGCGTAGATGTCGCTGGCCCGCTCCTGGAGCAGGTCGGTGAGGGCCTGGGCGTCGTACTGCTGGAGCTCCTCGTCGGTAAACTTGAACTCGTCGGGCCGCAGGAACAGACCGCGGAACTGGGCGCACACCTCCCGCCAGTTCTCGGCGTCCATGTGCTTGAGCTCACCCATGTGGGCCTGCACCTCGGTGGAAATCACGGTGGAGAGCATGGTCTGAACGGACTCCTTCAGGTTCTCCCCGTCCAGCACCTTGCGGCGCTGCTCGTAGATGACCTTACGCTGGGTGTTCATCACGTCGTCGTACTCCAGCACGGTCTTGCGGGTCTGGAAGTTGCGGGACTCCACCTGCTTCTGGGCGTTCTCAATGGCGTTGGAGAGGATCTTCGCGTCAATGGGGGTGTCCTCGTCCACGCCCAGCTTCTCCATCATGCCCATGACCCGCTCGGAGCCGAACAGGCGCATGATGTCGTCCTCCAGGGACAGGTAGAAGCGGCTCTCGCCCGGGTCGCCCTGACGGCCGGCACGGCCGCGGAGCTGGTTGTCAATGCGGCGGGACTCGTGGCGCTCGGTGCCCAGGATGAACAGGCCGCCCGCGGCCCGCACCTGGTCGGCCTCCGCCTTGATCTCGTCCTTGTATTTGGCCTCCGCCTCGGCGAACATCTTCCGGGCGTTGAGGATCTCCTCGTTGTCGGTGTCGGCGTAGCCGGTGGACTCGGCGATCAGCTCGTCGGAGAGCCCGGCCTTGCGCAGCTCGGCCTTGGCCAGGTACTCGGCGTTGCCGCCCAGCATGATATCGGTGCCGCGGCCGGCCATGTTGGTGGCCACGGTGACCGCGCCCAGCTTGCCGGCCTGGGCGACGATCTCGGCCTCCTTCTCGTGGAACTTGGCGTTGAGCACGTTGTGCTTGATGCCCCGCTTCTTGAGCATGGCGGAGAGCTCCTCCGACTTCTCGATGGAGATGGTGCCCACCAGCACGGGCTGGCCCTTCTTGTGGCACTCCTCAATCTGGTTGACAATGGCGCGGAACTTGCCCGCCTCGGTCTTGTAAACCACGTCGGGGTGATCCACGCGCTGCACCGGCTTGTTGGTGGGGATCTCCACGATATCCAGGGAGTAGATGGTGCCGAACTCCTCCTCCTCGGTCATGGCGGTGCCGGTCATGCCAGAGAGCTTGCCGTACAGGCGGAAGTAGTTCTGGAAGGTGATGGTGGCCAGGGTCTTGGACTCCCGGGCCACGGTGACGCCCTCCTTGGCCTCGATGGCCTGGTGCAGGCCCTCGGAGTAGCGGCGGCCGTACATGAGGCGGCCGGTGAACTCGTCCACGATGATGACCTCGCCGTCCTTGACCACGTAGTCGATGTCCCGGCGCATCAGGCCCCGGGCCCGGATGGCCTGGTTGATGTGGTGGGACAGGGTGGTGTTTTCCGGATCGGCCAGGTTGGCCACCTGGAACTGCTGCTCGGCCTTGGCGATGCCCCGGGCGGTGAGGGTGACGGTGCGGGCCTTCTCGTCCACCACGTAGTCGGCGTCCAGATCGGGGTCCTCCTCCTCCTTGGTGTCCACGCTGGCCACCCGCTGGCCCTTGAGCTTGGCCACAAAGGCGTCCACTACGGTGTAGAGCTGGGTGGACTTGTCCCCCTGACCGGAGATAATGAGGGGGGTGCGGGCCTCGTCGATGAGGATGGAGTCCACCTCGTCCACGATGGCGAAGGCGTGGCCCCGCTGCACCATCTCGGTGGCGTAGATGGCCATGTTGTCTCGCAGGTAGTCGAAACCGAACTCGTTGTTGGTGCCGTAGGTGATGTCGGCGGCGTAGGAGGCCTTGCGGTCCTTGGGCTGGATGTCGTGGATCACCAGGCCCACGGTGAGGCCCAGGAAGCGGTAGACCTTGCCCATCCACTCGCTGTCGCGCTTGGCCAGGTAGTCGTTGACGGTGACGATGTGCACGCCCTCTCCCGCCAGGGCGTTGAGGTAGGCGGGCAGGGTGGCCACCAGGGTCTTGCCCTCGCCGGTCTTCATCTCGGCGATGCGGCCCTGGTGGAGGATGATGCCGCCGATGAGCTGCACCCGGTAGGGCTTCATGCCCAGCACGCGCCAGGCCGCCTCCCGGCAGGCGGCGAAGGCCTCGGGCAGGATGTCGTCCAGGCTCTCGCCATTGGCGATGCGCTGCTTGAATTCGGGGGTCTTGGCCTTGAGCTGCTCGTCGGTGAGCTTGGAGTACTCCCCGTCCAGGGCTTCAATCTTGTCCACGATGGGTTTGATGGCGCGGAGCTCCTTCTCGGAGCTGGTGCCAAAGAGCTTTTTCAACAGTCCCATGCGTCTTGTTCACCTTTCTTGTTCCTGTCCCCGGCGCCTCGGCTCCCAGGACTTGGATGCTAATTCAGTTTCCTAGTATATCATATCCCATGTCAATAAAAAAGGGGAAATTATGAACAAACCCAGTGTAGGACTACAATACATATTGGACATCTGA
>NZ_JH417702.1 GCF_000239295.1 Flavonifractor plautii ATCC 29863 | reverse complement strand
TCCATAAGCATGCGGCGCGGGCAGATGCCCGCGCCGCTCCAGTATCAAGAGGGCCACCCCATCGGGGCGGCCCTCTTCAGCCTGTCTGTGTTTACTTGCTGTGCTTCTCCTGAAGGTACTGGTGCATGGACTCGGCGGCCTTCTTGCCGGCGCCCATGGCCAGGATGACGGTGGCCGCGCCGGTGACGGCGTCGCCGCCGGCATAGACGCCGGGGCGGCTGGTGGCCATGGTCTCCTCGTCCACCTGGAGGCAGCCCTTCCGGTTGGTCTCCAGGCCGGGGGTGGTGGAGCGGATCAGGGGGTTGGGGCTGGTGCCCAGGCTCATGACCACGGTGTCCACCTCCAGGGTGAAGTTGGAGCCCTCCACCACCTTGGGGGCGCGTCGTCCGCTCTCGTCGGGGGCCGTGAGGCGCATCTTCACGCACTCCAGGCCGCCCACCCGGCCTGTGCCGTCGTCCAGCACCTTCACCGGGTTGGTGAGGAGCATGAACTCGATGCCCTCCTCCTTGGCGTGGTGGACCTCCTCCTTCCGGGCGGGCATCTCCTCCTCATCCCGGCGGTAGAGCACGTAGACGTGCTCGGCCCCCATGCGCTTGGCGCAGCGGGCGGCGTCCATGGCCACGTTGCCGCCGCCGATGATGGCGGCGGAGCCGGAGATCTTCAGGGGGGTGTCGTACCCCTCCCGGTAGGCCTTCATCAGGTTGATGCGGGTCAGGTACTCGTTGGCGGAGTACACCCCCGCCAGGGTCTCGCCCTCGATGCCCATAAACATGGGCAGGCCCGCGCCGGAACCGATGAACACGGCCTCATAGCCCTCCTCAAACATTTCGTCAATGTCGAAGGTCTTGCCGATGACCATATCGGTCTCCAGATCCACGCCCAGGGCGGTGAGCTTGTCCACCTCGTTCTGCACGATGGCCTTGGGCAGGCGGAACTCGGGGATGCCGTACACCAGCACGCCGCCGGCGGTGTGGAAGGCCTCGAAGATGGTGACCTCGTAGCCGTGCTTGGCCAGATCGCTGGCGCAGGTCAGGCTGGCGGGGCCGGAGCCCACCACCGCCACCTTGATGCCATTGGTCTGGGGCTTCTGAGGCATGGCGTTGACGTTCTCCCGGTACCAATCGGCCACAAAGCGCTCCAGCCGACCGATGGCCACCGGCTCGCCCTTGATGGCCCGGACGCACCGGGCCTCACACTGGCTCTCCTGAGGGCAGACACGACCGCTGACGCTGGGCAGGGCGTTGGTGTCGGAGATAATATCATAAGCGGCCTGGAAGTCGCCCTCGGCCACTTTGGCGATAAACTCGGGGATGCGGATGTTGACCGGGCAGCCGCCCACGCAGGGCTTGTGCTTGCAGTTGAGGCAGCGGGCCGCCTCTTCCATAGCCATCTCCTTGGTGTAGCCCAGGGAGACCTCCTGGAAGTTGTGGTTGCGGACATTGGGCTCCTGTTCCGGCATGGGAACCTTCTTCAAACTCATATTCGGCATGGTATTCGGCTCCCTTCCTCAGTGATCCATCAGCTCATGGGCCAACTGGTCCATGCGGCAGGCGTGGCGCTCCTTCTCTTCGGCCTCCTGGGCGCGGTAGACGGAGTTGCGGTTCATCAGCTCGTCAAAGTCCACCTCATGGCCATCAAAGTCGGGGCCGTCCACGCAGGCGAACTTCATCTTGCCGCCCACGGTGACGCGGCAGCCGCCGCACATGCCGGTACCGTCGATCATGATGGGATTCAGGCTGACGATGGTCTTGATGCCATAGGGCTCGGTGGTCTTGGAGACAAACTTCATCATGGGGATAGGGCCGATGGCGATGACGGCGTCATAGTGGATGCCGGAATCAATCAGCTCCTTGAGCTTCACGGTAACAAAGCCCTGCTCGCCGTAACTGCCGTCATCGGTCATAATGTAGAGGTGGTCGCAGGCGGACTTGAACTCGTCCTCCAGAATCACAATGTCCTTAGAGCGGAAGCCGGCGATCACGTCCACCTCCAGCCCCTCAGCATGGCAGGTCTTGGCCTGGGGATAGGCGATGGCGCAGCCCACGCCTCCGCCCACCACGCAGACACGCTTTGCCCCCTCGGGCAGCTCTGTGGGCAGCCCCAGCGGACCGACAAAGTCCCGGATGGAGTCGCCTTCGTTCAGCTCGGCCAGCAGCTCGGTGGTCAGCCCCACCTTCTGGAAAATAATAGTGACCGTCCCCTTCTCGCGGTCATAGTCCGCGATGGTCAGCGGAATGCGCTCGCCCTGCTCGTCCAGGCGCAGGATGATGAACTGCCCCGCCTTCGCCTTCTTCGCGATCAGAGGCGCCTCCACCTCCAGCAGGGTAACGCTGGGGTTGAGTACTTTTTTATGTACGATTTTTACCATGTGACTTCAACCTCTTCTTCTCTACGGTCTGATCTAACTTACTAAATGGAAAGTGACGCCATACGTCAAAATAAGACTGGCCGGTTTAGAAATTCCTTACTGCCGCAAGGCTTTCCGGTTCCTCAGTCTTAACGCGATAACGATATCAGTTTTCTTTTACTTTGTCAAGACAGAATAAACGCCGCCGCATAATTTATACGGCAGCGTTCAGCCTGTTACCTCCGCTCAACCGGCCAGCGGAGGGTGATGGCAAACATATCCCCCTCCAGAGCGGCCTCCGCCCGGCAGTCCATCTGCCCGGCCAGCGCTTTGACAATGGCCAGGCCCAAGCCGGTGTTCCGGCCGGTGCGCATCTTGTCGGAGGTAAAGAAGCGGTCGAACACGTGGGGCACGTCCTCCGCAGTCAGGGCGTGGGTTTCGTTGGAAAACCGGCTGACCACCTGCCCGCCCTCCTGGTACAGACGGATTTCCATGCGCCCCTCTCCATGCTCCAGAGCGTTGCGGATCAGATTGGTGAAAATCCGCAGCACCGCCCCGGCGTCCGCCCACACCTGGGGCAGCCCCTCGGCCAACTCCACCTCCATGTCGAAGCCCCTGTCGGTGAAATCGTTGTAAAAGGCCGCCAGCAGACCGGACAGAGAGGCGTAGAGGTCCACCTTCTCCCGCTGGAGCAGGTACTCTCCCCCCTCTAGCCGTGAGAGATCATAAAAGCTGGTAATCAGGCTCTGGAGCGTCCTGGCCCGCCCCGCAATCACCGCCAGGTATTCCCGCCGCTCCCCCTCCGTCAGTCCGGGGTCCTCCAGAAGCTGGAGATAGCCCAGGATGGAGGTCAGGGGGGTGCGGAGGTCGTGGGAGACATTGGCGATCTGCTGGCGCAGGGCGCGCTCCCTCGCCTGGTAAGCGGCCCTGTCCGCCTGGCGCAGCTCCAGCAGGCGGTTCACCTCGTCCAGCAGCTCCTCCGCCGCGCTGTTGGGTACGGCCAGCCGTACGCGGGCGGTACTCCCCGTATCCTCCAGCGCCCGGAGCCGGTACGCGGCCTCCCGCAGGGAGCGCCGCTGGGCCCACACCCAAAAAGCCAGCCCCGCACAGAGCAGGGCCAGCAGTATACACACGATCAGCACGCGGAAACCTCCTCCCTAGCGAACGTCTCTCCGGCCAAACAGAAACAGCCCCAGCCCCGTGCTGGCCGCCATCCATCCCAGGCCGATGGCCCAGCACCAGAGCTGGTACTGGGCGGTGAGCCAGCCATCCAGCAGCGCGGGCATCAGCAGCGAATAGGGCAGCACAACCGCAGTGAACAGGGTGAACGGCGCAGACGCCTCGTACACGCCGAACAACAGAATCGCCAGAAACACCAGCACCGGCTGTCCCATGAAAAACATCAGGTAATACCCGGCGGTCCAGGCGGCCGGACTGCGCACCGCCAGGGCCAACATATGGCACAGGGCAAACATGCCGCACCAGATAGGCAGGGCCCCGGCCAGGCAGAATCCCACCAGAGCCAGCCCCTCCAGGGCCTCCTCCGGCTCCCCCCGGGGCAGGAACAGCCACCCGCCGGCCAGGCTCCCTCCCACCAGCACCAGGCAGAAGGCCAGCCCCAACAGCAGGGCGGCGCACAGCTTTCCCCAATAGACCGTCCCCCGCCGCAGGCCGAAGGAGAGCTCATTTTTCAAGGTATCCGCCGTGCTGCCATCCACAAGTTGCACCAGCAGGGGCGCGGCCAGCATGCCCACCACCATGGTGACCGAAATCCCCTTCGCCAGGCTTGAAAAGCCGCCGTAGCTGTAGAGCATGAAAAACAGGGCCGTACACAGAAGCAACAGGGCCAGCAGGACATAGACGCCGCGCCGGTGGAGGCCCTTCCACAGCTCCGCCTTAATATAGTTGAGCATGGACTCCCACCTTCCCCATTTATCGGATGTCCCGGCGGGCAAATAACGCCAGCCCTGCCGCTGCGGCCCCCAGGGTCCACAGCAGTCCTACGCCCCAGGTCCAGCCCAGCCAGGCCGGGCTCCAGAGAGGGACCTCCAGCACGTCCATGGGCGCGGTGAGCAGCAGGTGATAGAGCATCTCCGCTCCGCGGGCCAGCCAGTCCACCCCGGTGCGCATTACCATGCGCAGGACAGAACTCAGGCCGCCCAGGCACCCCAGCACCACCACCATCACGGGGATGGTATGGGCGAGATTGAACATGGCGGCCACCGTCAGGGAGAGGGCCCCCATCCAGAGGGGCAGGGCACCCAGCAGGCGGAAGAGGAAGGTCTGGATCTGAACCCAGTCTCCCACCGCTCCAGGGAGCAGTACCCGGCAGAGCACGGCATAGACCAGCAGGGTCAGGAAAGCCAGCAGAAGACCAATCCCTGCGGCGGTGACCAGCTTGCCCAGGTAGATGCGCCTGCGGGGCAGGCCGAACGAGACTTCATTCTTCAGGGTATCATTCTTATATTGATCGGAAAAGACCTCGTCCGCCACGACCACCGCCAGATAGAGGCCCACCGTGAAAAAGGGGGTCAGCAGGGACAGGCTATCTCCGAAGCTGCCCTGAAACATGTCGCCGAGGCCGAACCGCCACAGGAGGGGCAGCCCGGCGGCCAGGGCCAGCAGGACCAGCAGGAACGCCCGGAAATAAGGGCGGGCCACCGCCCTGCCCCATTCCGCGGTCAGGTAGTGCTTCATGCGCTCCCCTCCCTACCGGATCTCTTTCCGGCGGAAGGCCAGCAGGCCCACTGCCGTGGCTGCCGCCAGCCACGCCAGCCCGGCGGCCCAGCACAGGCCCACGTAGTTCCACTGAAAGGCCATGTTTTTCAAATTCTCCAGCATGATCCCAGGCATAAACTGCCGCAGCACCTCAAATGCCGGGTGGAACAGGATTCCAAACGCCTGTAGAATGGCGGGCAATACCGCCAGCAGTCCTGCGGCCGTGAACGCGGCTATATTCGTGCCCCGCACCAGGAAATAGCAGGTATTCACCATGGCCTGGGCGGCCAGCCACAGGGGAAACGCCCCCGCCAGGCAGTAGCCGATGAGCTGCCAGGCCATGCCGTCCAGCTCCGTATGGGGGAACAGCACCCAACACAGCCCCAGATAGAAGCCCATCATGACCACTGCGGCAAGCACCGCGACGCCCGTAGACACGAGCAGCTTGCCCAGGTAGATACGCCCGCGGGACAGGCCGTAGGACACCTCATTTTTTAATGTATTGTTTTTATATTGCTCGGAGAATACGATATCTCCGGTCACAATCGTGGCGTACAGGCCAATGCTCAGCATGAAAGGCACCATGATGGCCGTGGAATAGAAGTCCACGTTGGAATTGCCCCACTTCCAGGTCGTCCAGTAACCCCACAGCAGCACCGCCTCCAGGCCCAGGCAGACGGCCAGGATGATATAGAAATATTTTCTGCGGAAGGTCTTGTAGCACTCGGCGGCCAGATAGTTACGCATGGCGGACACCCCCGATCATGGACAGGAAGTAGTCCTCTAGATTGGCACCCCGGCTCTCGATGCTTTGGAGCGCCACGCCCCCTTCCACCAGGGCCTGGGCGACCCGGTGGGGCGCGTCCAGACTGCTGTAGATGCGCAGCAGGTGGCCTGGCAGCACCTCATAGTCGCGGATGCCCAGGCTCTGTTCCAGCACCAGGGCCGCACGGGAGGCGTCATCCACCCTGGCCTCAATACAGGCGCGGCACTTTTCCTCCAGCGCCCGGGCGGAAATCTGCTCCAGCATCATGCCGTTGTCCAGAAAGCCGTAGCAGGTGGCCAGATTGGCCAGCTCCGACAGAATGTGGCTGGAGATCAGAATGGTGGTCTGCCGCTCCTGGTTGAGCCTGAGCAGCAGATTGCGGAACTCCACGATGCCCTCCGGGTCCAGGCCGTTGATCGGCTCGTCCAGCAGCAGGAGGTCCGGCCGGTTCATCAGCGCCAGGGCCAGCCCCAGCCGCTGCTTCATGCCCAGGGAGAAGTTCTTGAAGGTCTTCTTCCCCGTGCCCTCCAGATCCACCTCCTCCAGCACCTCGTCCACCACCCGCCGGCCTGGAATGCCCCGCTGGATGCGGTAGTACTCCAGGTTCTGCCGGGCGGTCAGGTAGGGATAGAAGCTGGGTGTCTCCACCATGGCCCCGGTGCGGGCCCGCATTTTGGACAGCTCCCGTTCCCCCGAGGCGCCAAACAGGGAAACCTCCCCCTCCGTCGGTACCGTCTGGGCCGTCACCATCCGAATGATCGTGGTCTTGCCCGCGCCGTTGCGGCCCACCAGCCCATAAATCTGCCCCTTCTGGATGGACAGCTCCACATGGTCCACCGCCAGATGATTGCCATAGCGCTTGGTCAGCCCGCGGGTCACCAATATCTCATTTGCCATTTGGCATCCGCCTTTCTCATTGATCTTGACGCCAGTATAATGGAAAGGCCATAATCTGCCTTTAAGCAAAGGTGAAGAATTTCTTAACCGGAGCGGCCGTGGGGCCGCATCACAGATCGTTCATTTTAAAGCCGATGCCCCACACCGTCTTGATATACTCGGCGGGGCTGGCCTTGGCCAGCTTGGCGCGCAGGTTAGAGATGTGAACGTTCACCGTATTGTCGTCCCCCATGTACTCCCCGCCCCACACCTGCTCGTAGAGCTGCTCCCGGGTAAACACCTTCTTGGGGTGCTCCATCAGCAGGGTCAGAATATCAAATTCCCGTGCGGTGACGGTGACGGGCTTACCCGCGGCTGTGACGGTGACGCTCTCCCGGTCCAGGGTCAGGTCTCCATGGGTGAGCACGGCGCTCCCGCCCCCGCCGGAGAACTGCTTGTAGCGCCTGAGCTGGGCTTCCACCCGGGCCAGCACCTCCGCGTTGTCGAAGGGCTTGGGGATGAAGTCGTCCGCCCCCAGCCGGAGCACGTTGACCCGGTCCTCCAGGCCCGCCTTGGCGGAGAGGACGATGATGGGCATGGTCTTCTTTTGGCGCATCTGGGCGATGAATTCCTCCCCCGTCAGACCGGGGAGCATCAGATCCAGCAGCACCAGATCGTACTCATATTGTCCGGCCCACAGGGCGGCCTCGCTGCCCGAAAAGGCCGGGCGGCAGGCATAGCCCGCCCCCTCCAGGATGCGGCAGAGCAGCTTGTTGATATCGGGGTCATCCTCGACCACCAGAATGTTGCAGATATCCATTCTATTTCACCCTCAGTTGTTTGGCCAGCTCCGGGTCCGGGTCCACTACGGCGGTCTGGTAGGTCGTATAGACCACCATGCCCGGCCGGGCGCCGGCCGGCTTCTTGACGTACTTTACCGGCGTATAGTCCACCGGCACCCGGCTTCCCTCTCCCGCCTGGGAGAAGGTGGCCGCCAGAATGGCCGCCTCGGTAAGGCTTTGGGCGTCGGCCTCGCCCCCCTCCAGCCAGAGGATCACGTGGGAGCCGTGGATCTTCTGGGTGTGGAGCCAGATATCGCTCTTGTAGGCCAGCTTGGTGGTGAGCTGATCGTTCTGGCTGTTGTTTTTGCCCACCGAGATGCGCAGTCCGGCAGAGGAGCGGAACTCCATGGGCTTTCCGCTCACCCTTTTCTGCCGCTTCGCCGCCGTCTTGCCCCGGCGGAGGTAGCCGGTCTCCACCAGCTCCTGGCGGATCTCCTGGAGATCCCGCTCCCCCTCCGCCAGGGAGAGGTTTTCCAGGACGCTGTTCAGATACTCCAGCTCCCGCGCGCCCTTTTCCAGTTGGATGGTGAGCATCTGCTCCGCCGTCTTGGCCTTGTTGTAGTCCTTATAGTACTTCGCCGCGTTCTGCTGGGGCGCCAGAAGGGGGTCCAGCCGGATCTCCACCTCCCGGCCCTCCGGGTCGTAGAAGTCCACCACCCGCAATACTTCCATCCCCCGCTCCATGGCGTGGAGGTTGGAGGTGAGGATATCCCCCAGCTCCCGCAGGCGCTCCCGATCCCTGGTAGCCTCCAGCTCCCGGGTCTGGTTGGCCAGCTTGCGGGCCGTGCGGTCCCGGGCGCTGGTCACCGCCTTGACCAGGTCCTGCCCCCGCTGGCGCACCCGGTCGGCCGCCTCCCGGCGCTCGTAAAACTCGTCCAGCATTTGGGAGAAGGAAGCCTGGGGCCGGCTTTCCATCTCCGGGCCATACTGGAGGATGGGCAGAACGGTGAAATCCACCGGCTTGCCCTCCCGCACCAGCAGGTAAGGTGTAAGGCCATTTTCATTTACATTATTTTTGAGTTTCTCCAGCTCCGCCGCCAGCCGCTCCTGATCGCCGCCGGCGCGGAAGGCCAGCTCCCGCGCCACCAGAGGCGACAGGCCGGTGAAGCTGTCCAGCAGCAGCTTGTCCCACTCCTTACCCAGGGGGTTCTCCAGCACCAGGCGCAGCTCCTCCGGCTCTATCGTAAAGGGATTCAACTTGTCAGGTTCCGGCGGTTGGCGGTAAAACAGGCCGGGCAGAAGCTGCCGCTGACCCCGGCCAAGATCACCGTCCACCCGGCGGATGCAGTCGATGATGCGCCCCTCCCCGTCCAGCAGCAGGAGGTTGGCGCTGCGGCCCATGGCCTCCAGCACCAGGCGGCGCTCCACCCGGTCGCCCAGCTCGTCCAGGGTCTCCAGCCGGAATTCCAGAATCCGCTCCAGAGGCGGCTGGTTCAGCTCCAGAATCCGCGCCCCCTGGAGGTGCTTGCGCAGGAGCATGCAGAACATAGGGGGCTGCTCCGGGTTCTCCCGGTTGAGGGTGGTCAGGTTGGCCCGGGGATGGCCGGGGTTGGCGGAGAGGAGCAAGCGCACGTTCTCCCCCTGCCCCCGTACATAAAGCACCACCTCGTCCCGGGTGGGCTGGTAGAGCTTGTCAATCTTGCCTCCGGCCACGGCGGCACGGAGCTCCGCGGCCACCGCCGTGAGGCACAGTGCGTCTAACGGCATTCCTCTTCCTCCATGATCACAGCAAACAGTTGGTTGAGCCGCTCTGTGCGGCCCTGAAGCCACAGCCAGCCGAACAGGGCCTCCAGCCCGGTGGCGGCCTGGTAATCCGCCCGGCTGGCGTTCTGGGGCACGCTGTGGGGGCTGGTATTGCGGCCCCGGCGGAACACGTCCCCCTCCTCCCCGGTGAGCAGGGGGAGAATCCGCTCCACCGCCCGGGCCTGGGCCGGGGCGGCCACATAGCGGACGGTGGCCCGGTGGAGGCCCTTGGAGGTGGCCTTGCCGTGGAGGCACAGCCAGGAGCGCACCATCAGCTCAAACACGCCGTCCCCCAGGTGGGCCAGCCCCAGGCTGCTGATGGCCCGGACGGTGTCGGGCGCGGCATTCAAATGGAAATAATCGGTCATAGGTATGTTCCTCATTTATCTCTCGAATAATAGGATAGTATAACGCAAATCCCCACAGAAAACAACAAGGAAAGGACGACCAGCCATGGATATGCACTATCCCTACCAACTTCCCCCGCTGCCCTATGCCTACGAGGCTCTCTCTCCCAACATCAGCGGCGACACGCTTCGCTTTCACCATGATAAGCACTTTCAGACCTATGTGGACAACCTGAACACCGCCCTGGCCGACTGTCCCGAGTGTCAGTCCAAGCCGCTGGATGAGCTGCTCAAAAATCTGGACCGGCTGCCCGACCCCAAACGCACCGCTATCCGCAACAATGGCGGCGGGGTATACAACCATCTGCTCTACTTCGACGGCATGTGCGCCTGTCACAGCTCCCGCCCCTCCGGCGGGCTGGCCATGGCCATGGAGCGGGACTTCGGCTCTTTTGAGGGTTGGAAGGAACAGATGAAGGCCGCCGCTCTGGGCCAGTTCGGCTCCGGCTACGCCTGGCTGGTGAGCGAGACCTCGGGAAAGCTGTCCGTTATGAAGCTGCCCAACCAGGACTGCCCCCTGTCCATGGGACTGTGGCCGGTGCTCTGTCTGGACGTGTGGGAGCATGCCTACTATCTGGACTACCAGAACCGCCGGGCCGAATATGTGGACCGCTGGTTTGAGCGGGTCAACTGGCCCTTCGCCCAAGAGCGGTATGAGGGGTGCAGGCAATAAACAAGGAGCGCCGCCCTATTGGACGGCGCTCCTCGTTTATGTGCGCATCAGACGGGTCAGCACCTGTCTGCAAGGCCGGAACAGCACCAGCGCCATGGCGAAGTTTCCGGCGCAGTGGAGCAGATCGAAGGGGATGCCGCTTACCCACCAGGACAGGGCGAAGGCCCATCCTCCGGTGACCCAGTACACTAGGGCGCACAGCGCCCCGAAGCTGAGCCCGAAGGCCCCGGAGAGCACTGCCCAGCCAAGGGGAGACTCCATCTTCCGGAACAGCATTGCCAACACCACCAGCACCAGCCACACATAGGTATAGCAGAGGTTCCAAAAGCCAAGCCCCCAGATGAGGATCTCCATCATCACATAGACATAGACGGGGGCCAGGGCTTTCCAGCCCAGTACCGCAGTATAGACTAGGACAAGCAGAGAAACCGGCTCGATATTGGGCAGCCAGGCCAGGGCCAGCTTGGTCACCAGCAGCAGCGCGCCCAACAGGGCCAGGAGCACCAGCTCCCGCGCCCCCATGGGCCTGTGCTTACCCGAGGCCGTCATAGCCCACAGTAAAGGTCAATTCAAAGTGGTCTCCGTCGGCAATGGGGGTGCTGTCAGCGCTGCTGTTAACCATTTCTCCGCCCTTGGTCAGCTTCCACCACTCCTGTGCCCCCTCGTCCACGGTCTCGCCGTCCACGGTCAGCATATAGAGGCCGTAGGGGCCCTGGTTGTCCTCCACCACGCCCTCAGCCGTCAGGACCGCGCCCAGATAGGCCTCCCCGGTCTCCAGGGTGAACACCCGTTCCTCCCCGCCCTTATGCAAAACCTGAACGGTGATGGTCTTTTCCCCTGCCTCCCCCTTGGGCGTGACGGCTCGCCATACCAGCAGCAGGACGGCAGCGATCACCACCAGGGCGGCCACCGCCAGGATGGTCTTTTTCTTGCTCTGCAATGCTACTCCTCCTTTGGTCAAGTAGCGCCAGTTTACCACATTTTTCAACCAGTTTCAACTTTAAAAAGAGCCAGGCCGGTAAACGGCCTGGCTCCGTGGATTGGCTTTACTGGGGGCGCTGGTTGCTGAAACGGGTATAGGCAGTGCCGATCTGGCTGGCCGGGGCCTGCTCCACCTGATACCAGCCCTTCTGCTGCGCGGTCTGGAAGAGCTTGGTCTGGGTCTGGTGGCCCTGGTTGAGCAGCTTGAGAAATTCGTCTCGAAGCTGCACGTTGACACACTCCGAGGCGAAGGTGTCATAGTTGGCGCTCATCTTCTTTTCGGTCAGAATCAGGTCGGTGATCCGCTCCTGGTCGTTCATGGTCATTCCCTCCTTTTTATTTCAGGTAGCCAAGCAGACAATCATAGTTCTGCCGGTGCTGATCGGCATACTGCTGAAAGCAGGGCTTCAGATCTTCCTCGGTGCACTCCTGAGCTGCCTCCTGATACTTGCAATAGAGGGTCTTTTCAAAATTGAGCTGGTCGGACAGGGCGGTCAGCTCCTTGGTGGTTAGGTTCGCCATGGCGCGTCTCCTCCTTTGTTTGGTTTGCCCCAATAGTTTGCCCCGCCTGCGCCGGCTTATGCGGCAGCCGGGGACAGCCGCCGGACCAAAAGGGAAACACCGCATAAAATTCCCCATTCATCCGTTCCACGCGGGCAAAGCAAAACAGAGGCGTCAGCGGAAACGCCCGCGTCTCCGCATAGGGAAACGCCAGGGAAAACCCCTCCGGTTCCGGCCGGTACAGCGCCCGCCCCCCGCCAGCCGCCCGGGCCAGCAGGGGTTCCCCCATTCGCCGGGCCGGCGCCTCCTCCCAGTGCCAGCCCTCCGGGGAATGCGGACCGCCGGGCGAGCCCGCGGAAAAGGCCAGCTCCGCCCGGGCGCCTGTTGGCGGCCAGGCCCCCTGCCGCCGCAGCTCGTCCAGAGAGAGGGTGCGCCTCAGCTTCAGTCGGCCGTCCTCCGGCAGGAAGGTGCCCAGCAGGGCCCGGCCTCCCGTCCCGCAGAGGTAACCTTTATAGAGCCCCTTTCCGTCCTCGGGCAGCTCTGCCGCGCACCGCGCCCGGCCGCCGCTCTCCTCGACGGTCAGCCAGCCCTGTCCGCCGGCCAGTGAAAACCGCTCCACACAAGCGCCCCCCTTCTCCGCCCTTTCCTTCTATTCTATGCGGAGCAGGGGGTGAAATGCGCTGTAAAACGGTTGACAGGAGCGCGGACGCCTGCTATACTGTGTGCGACTTGAAAACGATTGGAGCTGGGAAGATGCGCAAATAACCCTTTCTTTGTTTGGAGTCCGACCGGCGGCCCGCGGGCCGTCTCTTTGTTGTACTCCGGCAGAAGGGTTATGCTGTGCACTTCCCCTTATGGTACCCATTTTTCGGGACATGGGCGCGGAAGACGAATCCTTCTGCGCCCATATTTTGTATTTGAGGTGATCTATCATGGCTCTGATCGACATCCGGGATCTGACCTTTGCTTATCCCGGCAGCTACGACAATGTCTTTGAGCACCTGAGCCTGCAACTGGATACCCACTGGCGGCTGGGTCTGGTGGGGCGCAACGGCCGGGGCAAGACCACCCTGCTGCGGCTGCTCCAGAGGCAATACGAATACGACGGCGCGATTTCCGTGCCGGTACCCCTTGACTGCTTCCCCTCCCCGGTGTCCGCGCCGGAGCGGGACACCCTGACCATTCTGGAGGAGCAGGAGCCCGGACTGGAACTCTGGCGTATATACAAGGAGCTGGACATGCTGGAGGTGGATGCCGGGGTCCTGTTCCGCCCCTACTCCTCCCTCTCCGGCGGCGAGCAGGTCAAGGTGCTCCTGGCCGCCCTCTTTCTCCGTGAGGGGGCCTTCCTTCTGCTGGACGAGCCCACCAACCATCTGGATCTGGAGGGCCGCCGGGTGGTGAGCCGCTATCTCTCCCGCAAAATCGGCTTCCTGCTGGTCTCCCATGACCGGGTATTTCTGGACGGCTGTGTGGACCACATCATGGTCATCAACAAGCGGGACATTGAGGTGCGGCAGGGCAGCTTCTCGGCCTGGTGGCGGGACAAGCAGGCCCGGGACGACTGGGAGCGGGCAGAGAATGCCCGGCTGAAGCGGGAGATCGGACGGCTGGAGGATGCCGCACGCCGCACTGCTTCCTGGTCCGACCGGGTGGAGGCCGCCAAAAAGGGCTGCCGCAACTCCGGACTTCGCCCCGACCGCGGCTATCTCGGCCACAAGGCGCAAAAGATGATGAGGCGCTCCAAGGCCGTGGAGGCCCGCCGGACGGAGGCGGCGGAGGCCAAGGCCGGGCTTCTGAAGAACATCGAACTGGCCGAGGCGCTGAAGCTCCGCCCCCTGGAGCACCCCAAGCGCTGTCTGCTGGAGGCCAGGGAGTTGGCACCCGACTACGGGGCGGGGCCCGTGTGCCGTCCTGTCTCCTTCACCGTGGAGCGGGGGGAACGGGTGGCTCTGGTGGGGCGGAACGGCTCTGGAAAGTCCAGCCTGCTCCGGCTGGCGCTGGGTGAGGAGATCCCCCACACGGGACTTTTCTCCCTTGCCTCGGGTCTGGTCGTCTCCTACGTGCCCCAGGACGCCTCCTTCCTGCGGGCAGCCTGAGCCAATTCGCGCGGCGCTATGAACTGGACGAGACACAGTTCAAGACCATTCTCCGCAAGCTGGACTTCGCGCGGGTACAGTTTGAAAAGGATCTGTCCGATTATAGCGCCGGGCAAAAAAAGAAGGTGCTTCTTGCCCGCAGCCTGTGCCAAAGCGCCCACCTGTATGTGTGGGACGAGCCGCTGAACTATATTGATGTCTTCTCCCGGATGCAGCTTGAGGAGCTCCTGCGGGCCTGCCGTCCCGCCATGCTTCTCGTGGAGCATGACCAAGCCTTCCTGGAGGGACTGGCCGATAAGCGCGTCAAACTAGTTCCCGCCTGAACGACAGACGAACCGCAAACTGCGGTTCGTCTGTTTTTTGTTCCCGACCCTTGACAACACCATTCTATTGCGGTAGAATCCAATTGTATTCTATTGCAATAGAACAGCATAGAAAGGAGCTTACCGATGGAACTTAAGCTATTTGACTCGGAGCGCAAGGTCATGGAGGTCCTCTGGGACCACGGCGATCTCAGCGCCAAGGAGCTAGCCGACCGCCTGAAGGAGCTGGTGGGCTGGAGCAAAACTACCACCTATACCGTGATCAAAAAGTGCATTGACAAAAAGGCGGTCTCCCGCAGTGAGCCCGGCTTTGTCTGCCACCCCCTGGTCAGCCGGGAGGAGGTGCGGGAACAGGAGACGGACGCCCTGATCGACCGGATGTACGGCGGCTCCGCCGACCTGCTGGTGGCCAATCTGCTGGGCAGCCGCAGGCTCTCCCCGGAGGAACTGGCCCGCCTCAAGCGGCGCATTGAAGAATTGGAGTGATTGTCATGCTGTCTCTGCTGGAACTGAGTCTCACCGGCGGCGTGTTCATCCTCGCCGTGGTTGTGGTACGGGCGCTGGCCATGAACCGGCTGCCCCGGCAGGCCTTTCTTCTGCTCTGGGCCGTGGCCCTGGCCCGCCTGCTTCTCCCCTTCTCCATTCCCTCCCCCACCAGCCTCTACTCCGCCGCCGGACATCTGGGCGAGGGCTTCCGCCGGGCGGGCATCGTCACCGCCGGAGGCACAGATGCGGCGGGGGCCGCAGCGCAGGAGGCGGTCATCCCCTGGATGGCCCTGCTCTGGGCCGCGGGCGCTCTGGCCTGTGCCCTGTGCTTCCTGCTCCCCCACCTGCGGGGCCGCAGGGAGTGGAATGCCTCTCTGCCGGTGGAGGACCCCTTTGTCACCGCCTGGCTGGACGGCCATCCCATCCGCCGGAGGGTACGGGTGCGCTGCTCCGACCGGGTGGACAGCCCCCTCACTTACGGTCTGCTCCGCCCCGTCATCCTCCTGCCCAAAACGCTGGACCGGAGCGACGTGTCCCGGCTGGCCTTCGTGCTCACCCACGAGATGGCCCACATACGCCGGTTTGACGCCCTCTCCAAGCTCCTGCTGGCGGCCGCCGCCTGCCTGCACTGGTTCAATCCCCTGGTGTGGGTGATGCTGGTCCTAGCCAACCGGGATCTGGAGCTCTCCTGCGACGCGGCCGTGGTGCGCCTCTACGGCGCGGAGGCCCGCGCCCCCTATGCCCGCACCCTGCTGGAGCTGGAGGCCAGGCGGTCCCGCTTCCTCCCCCTGTGCTCCGCTTTCAACAAAAACGCCCTGGAGGAGCGCATCGGCGCCATCATGCGCTCCCGCAAAACCTCCGCCGCGGCGCTGGCCGTAGCCCTGGTGCTGGTGGTGGCCCTCACCGCCGTGCTCGCCACCAACGCCCCCCGGGAAAGGCCGATCGCCTCCGCCTCCGGCCTGACCATCCGGGACAATGGAGTGGTGACGGCCTACCAGGAGGGCGTCTGGGACTCCTCCGGGGAGCTCAAACCCGACCCGCAGACCGGCCACTATTACACGAAGGAGCAGTATGAACAGGTTGCCGCGCTGAAAACTGAGGGATACGAGTCCCTGTCCATCGCCGAATTCAACCGCACGCTCTACGCTGCGCTGAACGAGAGCGAGGCGCTGTCCGAGGCCTTTGGGCGGGTGCTGATGGACCTCCCCGAAACCGACCCTCTGGCCCCCTTCCTGGTCAACACCGCCCAGCCCTCCCTCAACGAGTACAACGCCCGGCTGAATGAGGTATATTCGGGCCGGGCGGAGGCCCCCTCCTTCTCCGGCCAGCTCTCCCGCACCGAGACCGCCAACGTATAC
The DNA here is from genome assembly GCF_000239295.1 of Flavonifractor plautii ATCC 29863. Lineage (GTDB taxonomy): Bacteria > Bacillota > Clostridia > Oscillospirales > Oscillospiraceae > Flavonifractor > Flavonifractor plautii. The sequence continues at coordinate 6,275 of NZ_JH417702.1, read as the reverse complement.
GGCGACACGGTGGAGGTGGGGTGGACCGAGGCAGGCTACTCCTTCACCTACCGGATTCTGGATCAGGACGGGCTGACCGTTGCCGAGCGCGACGCCTTCCTCCAGTCCATTCTCAAGGGTATGCAGGACTGCCTGGACGACCTCTCCACAGAATCGCTGCGCGACGAGGGCAAGCTCAAGCAGACCCTGCAGGCCGAGCTGGACCGGCTGGGCGCGGCCGCCGCTACGGGGCAGATCGCGTATACCGGCGGCGCCGTGGAGGGCTGCTGGTCCGAGGCGGCCTATGACGGCTCGGGTACGCTTGTCACCCACGATCTGGTCGTGGAGGGCATGGCATGAGGAACCGGCTGGTCATTACCCTCTGCGCCGTGGTATCCCTGCTGGCCGGCGCCGGCCTGCTCACCTTCTGGCTGGTTCGCTCCCTGGCTCCCGCCGCCGCGCTGAATTACACACCCTGGCCCCTCTCCCCCGAACCCTATACCCAGGCGGATCTGGACGAGGCCCTGGCCCTGCGCACCGAGGGATATGAGGCCCAGTCCGTCGCAGCGTTCGACCGCGCTCTGGCGGATTGGACCAATGAGGCCGCCTTCCACGCCCGGGAGGAACGCATTCGCCGCCTGCTCTGCTCCTATGAGGAGGACGGACCCGAGGCCGAATTTGTCCTCGGTACCCTGGCCGCCGCCATGGGGGCCTGCTCCGCCCGGCACTACGGCGGCTACTGCACACAGATTACCCCGGCCTATACAGACGCTGCCGCCTATACCCGGTCCGAGGACGTATTCGGCGACTCCTACGTGGTCTATGAGGCCTCCGCCTCCTACACCATCCGTTACCAAATGCCGGACGAGAGCATGCTCACCGTGGGGGAGCGGGACCGGATCCTGACCAGCTACCGGGACGCGGTGCAGGCCTTTCTGGACGGCAAGACGGAGGACGAGCTGTCGAAGGAGGAGGCCATGACCCGTGCCCTGAAGCGGGAGCTGAAACGGCTGGACCAGTCCCTGTCCACCCAGTGGATGGCGCTGGAGGGCACCCGGCTCGACGACTACTTCGCCTATGGCCCGGAGGGGGGCGAGACACCGTGAGGCTGTCCGCCCTCTCCCTCAAGCTCATCGCCATTGCCGCTATGGTGGTCGACCACGTCGCCTTCACCTTTGTCCCCTATGGGACGCCCCTGTGGACCGTCATGGACGCCGTCGGCAAGCTCACCGGCCCCATCATGTTCTATATGGCTGTCGAGGGCTTTCACCACACCAGGAGCATCCGGCGCTATCTGGCCAGGCTGGCGGTCTTTGCCGGCGTCAGTTACTTCCCCTTCCTCTATTTCTGCGCCATGGGTCAGCCGGAGCAGATGAATCCCCTGCGGCTGAATGTCATCTACACCATCTCCCTGGGGGTACTGGCCGTCTGGGTGCGCCGCCGCCCCTGGCCCGCACCCCTCCGGGCCGTCCTGCTCCTCCTGCTGGCCTGCCTGAGCATCCCCGGCGACTGGGGCATCTGGGGCTTCAGCATCATCGTCGTGCTGGACTTCTATTACGGCGACTTCCGCAATCAGGCCTTCGGCTACACACTGGTCGTCCTGTTTGCCGTCAATACCGTCAGCCTGCTCACCAGTCCGGCCTATGACCTGCTCTACCTGGGAGGCCTGTCCAGCCCGGCGGACTACCTGCTGGGGGTGGAAAACCTGGGCATGTTCCTCCCCCTGCTCCTCCTCCGGTATTACGACGGTACCCGCGGTACTGACCGGCCCTGGGGCAAGTGGCTGTTCTACCTCTTTTACCCCGCCCACCTTCTGCTGCTCGGCCTGCTGGCCCATATTCTCCTTTAGAAAGGAAGTTTTCCCCTTGTCCCACCGGAACACACGCATCTTGTCCGGCTGCGCCGCCCTGCTGCTCTGCGCCGGGCTCTCCGGCTGCCGGTCTGTGCCGGCCTCCCGGCCCTCCGCCTCCCCTGACCCTGCGGCCCACCTTCTGGGCCTGACCGCTGAACAGCGGATGGAGGATTACGAGTACCTCTGGTCTACCCTGCGGGACAGCTATCCCTGCTGGGGTATTCTGGAGCGCGAGGGCGTTGAGGTGGAGCGCATCTACACCACCTACCGGGAAATGGTGGCGGAAAGCGACAGCGACGCAGACTTTTACAGCGCCATTTACAGCGCCCTCTACCTTCTGGGCACCAACGGACATCTGAGCATAATCGAGCCGGAGGCCTATTTCTCCGATTACCTCCCTGCCGCCGGCCAGTACCGCCGGGAGGGAAAAACGCACTGGGCGGAAGTGCTGGACAGCACGGACACTCAGACCAGGTACCGGAAGCTCCTGGCCCTGGAGCAGGCCGCCAATGGGACGGACGCGGAGTCCTCCATCCCCGGCTCCGGCGGTGATACACCCAACCTGACCACGCTTCTCCTTCCGGGCGGGGCGGCTGGATACCTTAAAATCGACCGCTTCCCCGCCGACTATACTTCCGATGCCGCGGCGCTGGAGGCGTTCTACCTCCAGTGCGCCGGTTGTACCGACCTGATTCTGGATCTGACCGACAACAGCGGCGGCAGTGAGCTCTACTGGGAGCAGCTTCTGGTGGCCCCCCACATTGACCACCCCCTGTCCAGCCGGCACTTGGCCCTGGTGCGGCGGAGCGCCAACAACAACCCTTATCTGGACGAGGCCTTCTCCCCCTCCGCCTTCCGCCCCCTCTCCACTCTGCCGGAGCTGCTCGGGCTGGATGCCGCGGACCGTGCCCTGGCCACCGATGTGCTTACCGTCTCCCATACCGTGGAACCGGCGGCAAAGCCGAGTCCCTTCCGCGGACGCATCTGGGTGCTGGTAGATGAATCGGTCTACTCCGCCTCCGAATCCTTCGTCCTGTTCTGCCAACAGACCGGCTTTGCCACCCTGGTAGGCCGCACAACCGGCGGCGACGGGATTGGCGCTATGGATCCGGTCTACCTTCAGCTCCCGAACAGCGGTATCCTGATTCAATATACCGTCCCATTTGGGCTAAACCCTGACGGCAGCAGCAATGAGGAAATGGGAACCACCCCCGATCTGGTCTCCCCGGCGGAGGAGCCGCCGCTCATTACCGCCCTCCGGGCCATTAGGGAGGCATAATAACAAAAGAACGGGCGGCACAATTCCGTGCCGCCCGAGCAGCCAGTCAAAAAGTCTTTTCGACTGGCTGCCGGACTTTTTGAACCTTCTAAAAAAGTTCAAAAAGTCGTTTGATCCCACGCGAAAGGGAACCCTGACGGTTCCCTTTCACACTATCCCTCCCTCCGAAGCCTTCAAGCAGGAGGAGCTATTGACCATTTCAGCGGGCGGCACAATCTGTGCCGCCCATTCTTCTGTTTATTGAATGCTGTAGGTCCCCCGGACCAGGAGGGTCACGGCGGTGGAAGCCTTGACGCCCCGGCCCTCAATGGTGGCCAGATACAGATGGTTGGCCGTCAGGGCCCCGCCGCCGGCCAGCGTCGTTCCGGCGGTCATGTCCACCAGGCCGGGGGAGGTGTCCGAAACGCAGGTAGCCGTGCCGCTGCGCAGGAGGAATTCACACGCCGCACCGCCGGTGATGGTTTGCCCGGCGGAGAGGTTGACTACCTGATAGGATGCGCCGCCGGATGGCTGGACGGAGCCTCCCCCGCCTGAGGCTGCCAGCTTGTCCTCCACCTCCTTGACATAGCCTTCGACCACGGCGGAGAGCTGCTTCTTCAGCTCCGCCTCCCGGGCCGTGAGCTTGCTGTCCACCTGGGACAGAATGGATGGGGTGGCTTTCTGAGTCAGATAGCTCAGCGTCACCAGCGGGTCGCTCTGGCTCCCCTGCTGGCCTGCGGCAAAGGCAACGCCCACCAGGGTCAGGGTCACCAGGCACCCGGCTGCCAGACGGGCGGGCCAATGTGTTTTCTTCATATGTACGTCCTCCGTTTGGGAAGCGGGGCCGCCCGCCGGGGCGGTCCCGTGCTTCCATTTTTAAACCATGGTGTCCGTATGCAGGCCGAAGCTGACCGCGATGGCGTTGTCCACCCGCTGCATCTGCGCTTCGTCCAGCCGGCCCATATGCTCTCTCAGCCGCCTTTTGTCCAGCGTCCGGATCTGTTCCAGCAGCACCACCGACTCCTTGGGCAGTCCGTAGGTGTTGGCTGAGAGCTCAATGTGGGTGGGCAGACGGGCCTTTCCGGTCTGAGAGGTGATGGCGGCGGCGATCACGGTGGGACTGTGGCGGTTGCCGGTGTCGTTCTGTACGATCAGCACCGGACGCACGCCCCCCTGCTCACTGCCCACCACCGGGCTCAGATCGGCATAAAAGATGTCTCCTCGTTTTACGCTGTTGTCCACAAAAGCTCACACTCCGCCGGAATATAGTCACCAGCGTCACCAAGCACAGGGCTTATGTAACGCGGTCACTATGATTCTCCCACGGGGCGGCGGAATTTATACACAGGGTTTCAAAAAACAGGAAGTCCCCGTCTCTCTCCGCCGCTGCGCCGGCATCCCTCCCCGAACCATTGTATGCCCGGCAGGGCCGCCGTGTGAGCGGACGCTCAATTCAAGTACTCCCGGGGCACCCGGGGGGACACGGCGCAGAGCAATTCGTATTGGATGGTGCCCACCAGAGCAGCGGCGTCCTCCACCGGCAGGTGTTCGCCGAAGAGCTCCACCTCGTCGCCGGGGGCAGCCCCCAGCCCGGTGGCATCCGCCATGCACATGTCCATGCAGACACGGCCCACAATAGGCGCCCGCTGTCCGCGGATGAGTACCTCCAGCCGGTCGGAGCACAGCCGGGGCAGGCCGTCGGCATAGCCGACGGTCAGGGCGGCCAGCTCGGCGTCCCGCTCCAGCACATGGGTACAGCCATAGCTTACCGGCGTCCCGGCGGGGACGGCCTTGACCGAGGCCACCCGGGTCTTAAGCGCCATTACCGGCCGCAGGCCAACGCCGTCCAACCCCTCGCAGGAGGGGTCGGGATAGTGGCCGTACAGGGCCACCCCAGGGCGCACCATATCCAGATGAGTACAGGGATACTTTAACACAGCGGCGCTGGCAGCGCAATGGCGGATTGGGAACGTGATTCCCCGCCCCTCCAGCTCGGACAGCAGCTCCAGAAAGCGGGTGAACTGGCCCATGGTGTACGCCTCGTCCCCGTCGGCATTGGCGAAGTGGGTATAGATGCCCTCCGCCTCCAGGCCGGGCAGGGCGCACACCGCGGCAATGGCGTCGGCCGCCTCCGTCCGGTGTCCCTCATCACACAGCCAGCCCAGACGGGACATACCGGTGTCCGCCTTCACGTGGATGCGCAGCCGCCTCCCCGCCGCCTGGGCGGCGGCGGAAAAGGCCCTGGCACTCTCCAGATCGTAGACCGTCTGGGTCAACCCATAGCGCAGCAGCTCCTCCGCGCAGTCGGTTGGCGTGTAGCCCAAGAGCAGGATCGGGGTGAGCACCCCGGCCTCCCGCAGCTCCCTGGCCTCCGCCAGGCAGGCCACCGCCAGGTACTCCGCCCCCAGCTCCTCCAGCTTCCGGGCCACGGGGACCGCCCCGTGGCCGTAGGCGTCGGCCTTCACCACGCCCAGAAATCGGCACCCCTCGGGCAGCAGCGCCCGGAGTGCGCGGTAGTTGTGCTCCAAATTGGGCAGGGAGATCTCCGCCCAGGTTCGTCTCTCCTGTTGCTTCATGCTTTCGCCTCTCTGATATGGGATCATCCGCTCCATTATACTACGGGCCGGGCCGCGGCACAAGCCCCGTCCGCCCGGCGTTTTCATCCATTTTTAATGTACTGTTCATAGAAATCAAAAGACAAACAGGGAATTTTGGTCTATACTAAGGGCAGAAACCAGGGCCGGGACCGGCCCGCCTTCCAATTCAAATAAGGAGGATTCCGAATTATGTGGGAAGACTTTGGCAAAGCATTGACAAATGTGGCCTTCGCTGGTGTGGGACTGGCCGCGCTGGCCGCCGAACAGGTGGTCAAGGCCGGAAAGGTACTGGCGGAAAAGGGCGAAATCTATGTGGAACAGGGCAAACGGTATGGCGAGGAGCTCCAGCAGAAGCTCCAGGAGGACGCCCAGCGCCGCCGGGAGGAGCAGTTGGAGCAGCGCATCTCCGCCATGGACGCTCAAGAGCGCGAGGCCCTGCGCCGCCGGCTGGCGGAGCTGGACGAGCTGGAGCGGCAGGCCCGTGAGGCCGCTGCCCAGGCGGAGGAGGCCGCGCCCGGCGAGGGCGGTGCCGAGATCACCGAGATCCACGGCGGCCCCCAGGAGCACGACAGCGAGGAATCATGAGGCA
>NZ_JH417701.1 GCF_000239295.1 Flavonifractor plautii ATCC 29863 | reverse complement strand
GTTCACCGTCCAATATGTTTGACAAACCTACAATGTGGAGTACCACCATTTTTCTCGCTGGACGAAAATAAGCGTGCCTTCTATTTATCGAAAAGTACTCCAGTTGAGCGAGAAGGGTTATCTCCAAAGCGATATTGTCAAGGGCGATAAGTTTGCGGATAAGGCCATTTATTCTATTACTAATCAGGGCAAAGCGTATTTCAAGGAGCTGATGGTCTCTTGCGCCGCTGGCCCAGTGCCCTTGCTATTCGATTTCAATGTAGTCATTACGAATCTGAACAAGATGGACAAAGCCGATGCGTTGGAGCTGGTTTCGGCTTTGCGCCGAAGCATACAGTCCTCGGCTGAATCGAACGAGGGCTATGCGCGGGAATTTGCAGACATTCCCTTGGTTGGGAGAACGATTTTTGAGCAGCAGCAGCTTCTCTATCGAGCCCTTCTGGAATGGCTGGATCATTTTGAAGGGCAGTTCTTAGAAGAATGAGTACAGGCCCCCAAAGCAGTTTGACCATCCTATTTGAAGCTCCGTTTTGGATCGGTCTCTACGAAAGAACGGATAACGGTAAGTACGAGGTATGCAAAATCACTTTTGGCTCAGAGCCCAAAGATTACGAGGTCTATGAGTTTCTGCTGAAGAATTGGCACAAGTTGAAATTCAGTCCCCCGATCCAGGCCGAAGTGGTCATAGAGCGAAAAATCAATCCTAAACGTATGCAGCGCGAAATTCAAAGCCAACTGCAGGATAAAGGCATTGGAACAAAGGCGCAGCAGGCGTTGAAACTCCAGCATGAGCAATGTAAGCTGGAACGGAAAATCAAGAGCCGTGAGCAGAAAGAGGCGGAGAAAGACTGCCAGTTTGCCATCCGGCAGGAAAAAAAGAAAGCCAAGCACAGAGGAAGATAACATGAAGATAGAATGGATTTTATGCCCCTTTTGCGGCAGCAAAACACGATTGAAAATCCGCGATGACACAGTCCTGGAAAACTTTCCGCTATATTGCCCTAAATGCAAACATGAAACCTTGATTGCGGTAAGACAACTGAATCTATCCATCATCCAAGAGCCAGACGCTAAGACGCAGAGCCGATAACTTGCAAGAGTATTTCTTCTTGTAGTTATCGGCTTTTTCTATTCCTTAACACATGATTCAATTTACCCCGCCCGACGGGGAAAGAAAAAAACCGTTGCCGGGCAGGTTGATTTTGTGCGCTCTATTTCATATCCCAGCGGCGGTTTTGAGGAATCAAGACCGCCGCTGTTACTTTGCTTACTCTATGCAGGATCGGCGGCCCACGGAGGAAACCACCATGCTGATACAGTCTGTTTATCAACTATATAGCTTATCAAAAAAAGCTTATCTTCAGCACGGGAGAGGTTTGGACAAAAAGATGTACAATACAGTGTAAGTTGTCGGCATATTACATTTACTTTTACTGATCTGTTATTGCGGTTTTTCGGTGCGGGCCGAAACTGCCGTATCAACATAGACGCAAGTGGTGGTGGCACCAACTCTAACTTCTCATTCTCCCGCGGATCGGAGGTGAGAAGATGAAGTACATTTCTGATAGTTATGGAGAACGCTGCCGGTTTGACGCTTTCTGCAAAACCGTCATCCGTAATGAGGCCAAAACCTATCTGCGAGATTTGTGCCGCCAGCGAAAACGGGAAACTCAGTTCAGTGCCTTGTCGCAGTATGAAATGGACAAGCTCTGCACGATGGACGAATACCCAAGCGACAGCGTTGTGTTCACGGCTTTTGGCTGCGACCTACATATCCAGGGCGAGCTGGTGGCTGACGCCTTTGCCAGCATGCCGGAACGGGAGCAAAGCATTTTGATCCTGTATTGTGTGTTGGGGCTGACAGATGGTGAGATTGGTCGTATTGCAGAAATATCCCGCAGCGCCGTCCAGCGGCACAGGACAAAGGCACTGAATGAACTGCGAAAAGATTTACAATCCAAGGGAGTGAGGCACTAACATGAAGGAACCAACTTTTAACGGCAGAGTGCTTTTGTCAATGGACGTGATCGAAGCGGCCCGCGCCGGTGATCCGTTAGCATTAGAGCGCGTCTTGCGGTACTACGACCGCTACATCAACAAGATTTGTACGCGAACGCTCTATGACAAAGATGGTTTGCCGCACATCGAAATTGATGAGTACATGAAGCATCGCTTACAGGCAAAATTGGTGGAAGCCATTGTAGTCAAGGAATAGCAAAGACAAAGGAAGCCATCAAGGGTCAAGATGAACACTTCGCGCCCTTGACGGCTCCCTTCGTCTTTGCTGTGTGGTAACCAAGCGGGCGCAAGCAGAAATCCGCTTGCGCCCGCTGCTATTATGGTGTTTGTGTCTACGCATTTAGCAGGTAAAATAGCCCGATACTACTAGGTTTTTCGGCTTATTTAGACTGCTGAAAGCATCATATCACTCTTCTACCTGTAAATACAGTTTGAAATGCGTAGAAACTTGCCGTGCGTTACTGAGAACTAAATTTTTAATTAGTCATTGCGATTGAAAATAGTTGTGCTAACAAATGAGCATCTTTATTCGAGTTTTTAACTTCAAGATGCTCAAGGACAGATTTCTCTGTCTCTGGGCTCCAATATATTTTCAATTTATTTTTTGCACGGGTGATTGCCGTATAAAAGATGTTATGGGTGATGCGTTCTTCTACTTCATTTGTGATAACGATTTTTACAGAGTCATACTCTAAACCTTGAGCTTTGTGAATAGATACAGCATACGCTACTTGAAATGGTACAACTGTAGAGTTATTATTGTCATCGTCTTCGTCAGTACTTCGAAACTTATTAACGCTGAATGAGATAATGGAATTTCCAGATTCAGACTCTCCAATGAGTTCAAAGTCGTAGTCCCACGCATCTATCTCGTTTATTGATTCCTCGAGCTCAATATCAAACCAGATTTGTTGTTCGTCTGGGTGAATCCCAGCAATTCTACCTTTTGTGTTGTTATGAATCAATGGGGAAAAAATATTTGATTCATTAAACAGGACTGGATCACCAATCTTATATGTGTTGATTCCCCATACAATTCCTTCGTTTGGATTGCTATTCTGTAAAAAACGGTTAATATTATTAATTCCATAGAGTCCATCGTAATTTAAACAGAGAATAATTTCATCATTATTGCTATGTTCAAAAATGGATTCATCAAGTCTTGCGACGTAGCCGTTTTTCACTAATGGTTCTAAAATCGCATCATCAAGTTTACGTACGCGATCCCACACAGTTAGCAAATCTTGATTCGTGGTTCTGTAGGGATACGTTAATTCAAACACAGAAGTTGCAGGTACAAACTTTCGTGCAATGCTAAACCAATTTCCAAAGTAAATTGATTCTATCTGATACACATCACCTACTAAGACTAGAAGCTTGAAGTTGGCCTTTTCAAGTACCTGTCTCATGTCGCTGTTGCTTACGGTGCTACACTCATCGATAAATAGTATATCAAACTCAGTATTGAGATTTCTCTTTGACAAAAACTTAGCAATGGTATTATATTCGCTGTTACCCGCAGTTACTTTTCTCCGCATATTATCTACAGCGGGATGAGTGTTTGCCAAAAAGAGTTTATCCTTTTCTCCCCAAAAATTAGCTATATGGTTAATTAGGGTGGATTTGCCTGTCCCAGCAGAACCATATATTAATGCAACATGTGATTTTTCAAACATTTGGCGAAGTGCATGTTTTTTGCCATCGTCATCAATACTGTATGACTCTCGAGAGAGCCATGAGTCAACAGATGCCGTATATTGAGTAACACCAGAAGACGAGAGTTGTTGCAGTTTTTTTATTATTTCAGCACTATCCTCAGCATATTCTTTAATATAAATATGGCCTTTGTATTCTTCTAGTCTGCGTCCAGTATGCTTATAGTAAAGAGCAGCATTATATTGCCTAATCAAATCATCAATGTTCTCAAAACCTTCAATCTCGGCTTTAGGAGTGAATAGTTTTCCTTCTATCTCTGTATTATTCTTAATATATCGAGCAAATAGTTCATGCTCAGATAAGGTACAATAATTTTCGCAAATTGAAAA
>NZ_JH417700.1 GCF_000239295.1 Flavonifractor plautii ATCC 29863 | reverse complement strand
TTCAATTTGCGAAAATTATTGTACCTTATCCAGAAAAGCTATATGAAAGACGAAAATCCCTTGCAATAGCGGAAACTCTCTGCTACTGCAAGGGATTTTGCTTTAAGTTCTTACTGCTATTCGATTGGAAAATAGACCTCAAGTAACGGTCTCGAAAAGCGTCCGAAACTTCGCTTTCCGGGCTTTGATGAGCCGTGGAGAGCCGAGAGATTATCTGACTTCGCAGATCGTGTAACACGGAAGAACAGCAAAAACGAAACTGATCTTCCTTTAACTATTTCCTCAAAAGATGGTCTTGTTGATCAGGTAAGCTACTTCAATAAGACGGTTGCGAGTAAAGACATGAGTGGGTACTATCTGCTCAAAAATGGCGAGTTTGCTTACAACAAGAGCTATTCCGTGGGGTATGACTTTGGCTCTATCAAACGGCTGGATCGTTATCCGATGGGGGCTTTATCAACGCTTTACATCTGTTTTGCACTCAAAAGGCACGAAAGCGACTTCATCAAAGCCTATTTCGACTCTCTGAAATGGTATAGGGAAATATACATGATCTCTGCCGAAGGTGCAAGAAATCATGGTCTGTTGAATGTTCCAACCGAAGAGTTCTTTGACACAAAACATTATCTGCCAGAAAACACCGATGAGCAAAGAAAGATTGCAGACTTCCTTATCGCATTGGATCGTCGCATCGAGACGCAGCAGTCCCTCGTAGATAACCTCAAGAAGTATAAAAGAGGTGTCGTTCGTAGTCTTTTGTCACCAGAGGACTGCAAGCTGAAAAATGCTCAATGGAGCCGTGATACCATGGGCAATCTTGGCTCATTTATCAAGGGTGCGCCGTTGTCAAAGGCAGATATTTCAAAAACGGGTACGCCATTTATCCTGTATGGAGAGTTATACACAACCTACCACGAGGTCATTACTTCTGTTGTAAGGAAAACAGAATCCGAAGTCGATTCTGTATATCGGAGCATTGTAGGCGATGTGCTTATTCCAACCTCCGGCGAAACGCCCGAAGAAATCTCTACCGCTTCGTGTGTGATGCTTCCCGGAGTTATCCTTGCCGGTGATCTGAACATTTTCCGCAGTTCAAAGGTAGACGGGAGAATTATGAGCTATATACTTAATCACATTGTAAATGGGAGTATTGCTCGTGTTGCGCAGGGCAAATCCATAGTTCATGTACAGGCAAGCGAAATTGCCAAGATAGAAATATCATATCCTGATCCTGAGACACAAGACCGCATAGTTGGAGTTCTTGAGGCTATCAGCAGTCGTGTTGAGTATTGCGAGAAGGAATTGGACAATCTCACAAGACTGCGCAGTTCTCTGTTGCAGCAGCTCTTTATATGAAGAGCTGCTGCAACAATGCCTTCTTCATGGTAAGAAAAAGATTCAGCTCATAAACTGCTCGCTTGATATAAGAGTCAAAAGCGGTGAGCATATCCGCAATCTTTTTCTGCTCTTCTAAAGGGGGAATGTCCAACACCATTGACTTTATTGTATCGGCAGTAACCCCTTTGATGGATGTTCCTTGTGTTTTCATGGCTTCAAGTTTCATCCTAAATGCAATTTGATATGCCATGTAGTGTGTGTTCCCTGTGATAGAAGTTATGTTGGTAAAATCTTGACTTGTACAGAGACTTTCAGGTATTATTGCAACTTTTCCCACACCTACTCGTGAGACAATAGCTATTGTTCCTTCGGGGCATAGTTTTGTGGCTGAATTATCAATCGCTTTTTTTGTTATTCTTCGAGTCACGGAAATATCGTCTATCCACTCTTCTTGTATGTCAGATGATGAAATCCAGCCGATCTCACCATCCCAATAAGAAGAAACATCTTTTGAGGGTGTACCCCCTCCGCAAAACGAAGCAATATCATGAAGAGCTGACTTTTCCCAAGAAGGCTTCCGGTTTTTGATAAAAACAAGCTTATGCAATCCTCTTTTATACTTCTTGAGGGCTTCTATTATCTTACTTTGAATTGCAGCCCTTTGATCCAGCAGATACAAGAGAGAACTGATTTTTTTCTGTTCTTCAAGGGAGTTTGGTGCTGAGATTTCGGTTTTTGAAATGTTCCCTTTACTAACGGATAAAACCTTAATACCCTGCATAAGAGGTATAAGCTGCTTATGATAGCATGATGTGTTCATGTAATATCCAAGATACTTCGGAGCAAACGGAATCATAGGTCTGCATGGAATTGTATGAAGTCCAGCCTCAATCTTGCTTCCCAACACATTATATATCTCGGTGGTTTTTCCGACGGTCTCATCTTCGGCTGTGTCTGCAATAACAACATCTCCGTCTTGTAGATGGACATAGTTTGGACTCTCGTTTCCGGGTACAATGTAAGGAATTGTTTGGTCAGAAGCATCAAGAACGCTTCCATATTTTATTAGAACATCGCCGTAATGGATATTTAATACCTTCCCGACTGTATCAAGTTCAGATCGTGAAAGAGTATTGTTTTGCAAAAAAGAGAATACAGCGCTAAACTTGCGGTTCTCCCACGGCTCATCAAAGCCCGGAAACCTGAGCTTTGGACGCTTTTCGAGACCGTTACTTGAGGATGGAAAAGCACAACCTCGTCCTCCACAGGATAATAGTCGTGGAGGTGGTCAATATGACTAACAATACACAATTTAAGACGCTGTTGAACACTTGGCTAAATCAGAAGAAGCCAATGATCACACCGTCAACTCATGCCAGCTTCACGCTAATAGCCGAAAATCACTTAATACCCTACTTCGGCAAGCGGAAGATCGGCAGCATCACCGAGGCGGACATTCAGAGCTACATATCGTATCTCTACGAATCCGGGCGGTTGGACAAGTCCGGTGGTCTCACTGTGAAGACCATACGAGATGTAATTCTCGTACTGCGGCTTGCTATGGAGTATGCCTACAAGGAAAGGGCGATACCGCTGCTCAACTGGGACTTAATAGAGTACCCAAAAGAGCTGGGTGTTAAGAAAGTGGTATCGCTATCCAAAGATCAGGAGCAAGCTCTTATTCAGTGCATCTACATGAACCTGAATAGGAAAACCGCTGGCATTCTCATTGCACTGTTTACCGGGGTGCGGATCGGTGAACTTTGCGGCTTGCAAATGAAGGACATCTCGTTGACGGATAAAACCATCAGCATCAACAAAACCGTTCAGCGCATCTATGATAAGAAAAAGGGAGAGTCCTATCTTCACATAGGACCGCCGAAGACCAAGACATCAGCTCGTACCATTCCCGTTCCGTCGCTGCTCATGAACATTATCAAGAAGTTCTACACAGAAAACCCCAACCACTACTTCTTGACCGGGAAAACAAAGCCGACAGAGCCTCGCACATACAGGCAGTTCTTTTCTCGTTTCCTGAAACGCAACGGGCTGCAAAAGGTGAAGTTTCACGAGATCAGACATACATTTGCAGTACGGGCAATCGAAATACCGGAGTTTGACATCAAATCTCTCTCCGAGATTTTGGGACATAAGAATGTGTCCTGGTCAGGTAGAATAAGTTTCGCAAAAAGACAAA
>NZ_JH417699.1 GCF_000239295.1 Flavonifractor plautii ATCC 29863 | reverse complement strand
TTACTTTCCGTAGAGCATCCGAATCAGATACTCATTGAGCTCGGCGTTGGACTGGGCGACCTGCTCAGGCGTCCACTTCTGGAAGCCCTCACCGGTCTTGAAGCCGATCTTGCCCTCGTCGCGGAGCTGCTTGAGCAGGGGGGAGGGCTCGTGGGAGTCCTCCAGATCCCGCAGGATGTAGTCGTGGATGTTATAGGTCAGGTCAGTACCCACCATGTCGGCGTTCTCCATGGGGCCGAGCTGGGGCAGCCGCAGGCCGAAGGAGTAGCGCACCGCCTCGTCCACGGTGGCGGCGTCGGCGATGCCGTTCTCCACGATGGAGATGGCCTCCCGCCAGAGGGCGTGCTGCATGCGGTTGGCGATGAAGCCGGGCACGTCCTTTTTGCACAGCACGGGCTTCTTGCCCACGGAGCGCAGCACCTCCATCACCGTCTGGGCCACCTCGTCGCTGGAGGCGTCGGACTTGACCACCTCCACCAGGGGGATCAGGTGGCCGGGGTTCCAGAAGTGAGTGCCCACAAAGCGCTCACGGTGCTTCAGCTCGGCGGAGATCTCGCTGGGGCTCATGACAGAGGAGTTGGTGCAGAAGATGGTGTCGGGGCGGCAGCGCGCCTCCAGCTTGGCGAAGGTCTCCCGCTTGATCTTCATGTCCTCGAAAACGGCTTCGATCACCAGATCGGCGTTCTTCACCAGATCGCTGTCGATGTCGTTGGTAAAGGAGATGCGGGAGAGACGGTCGCTCAGCTCCTGCTCGGTGATGACGCCCTTGTCCAGGAGCTGCCTGGTGTTGGTGCGGATGCCCGCCTCCACATCAGTGGGGTACAGATCATACATGCCCACCTGGAAGCTGGGGTTGGACGCAAACACATAGCCGATGTTCTTGCCCATCATGCCCGCGCCACAGATGAGAATGTTCTTGATTTCTTTCATGCTGCTCGACTTCCTT
>NZ_JH417698.1:4091-6818 GCF_000239295.1 Flavonifractor plautii ATCC 29863 | reverse complement strand
CACATCACACCCCCGCCCGGTCTATTGCTTCCGCCGCCCTGTGGCGCACGAAGGCGGCCCTTTCATACTCGGTGGCGGGTATGGCGTTATCCGCCAGAATGGGCCTCCCTTCGCGCCGCTCCCGGCGGGGTATCGCGTTCTCCCTACCTGGAAGAAGAAGGTCTGCGATCTTTGCTTGCGCCCGGGGGATGGATGTAGTAGAATCATGGTTGGAAGTGGTGTCCGCCCGCGAAGCCGACCCCGTTTCCACTACCCGTCCTGCTGTGTCACCAGCGGGGCGGGTTTTCTTTTTGTCGCTCATCGTTTTCCACCCCCAGCTTCCGTAAAAGTGCAGGAATATTGACCAAGTAGACAGTACCGCTCTTAATGTGCGGGACTGAACCATCTTTGCATCCATTACGAAGATAATACTGGCTGAGGCCGGTGGTCTTACTGGCATCTGGTATCTTTTGGAAAGGAATCATTTCTATCTCCATCTCCCTTCTCTGCCGTCCTCTGAGCCCGACGCATCCAATACCGCCGATTGCTCTCCCTTACCTTGTCCTTGTTTTTTCGCCGCCATTCGCGCATATATGCGCGCTGGGCTTCCCGTGCCTTTTCGTCCACAATTTCAACTCCTTTTCTTTTCGTTTCGCTTGACTTAGAAAGAGCGGCCTGCTATACTGAATCCATCGCAAGTTTTTCTTTCTATTTCCATGATACCGCAAGCAAATTTGAAAGGCAAGTTTTTATTGCTTATTTTTCATAATCGCAATTATTTCTTTCGCTTTAGGTGGTGTAGAATGTGGCAACGCAAGAAAAATATAATGAGCCTTTCCCGAGCCGTCTTAGAAAGCTGCTTGATGATCGCGGAATAACCATAACTGCGCTTTCGAAGGAGCTCAAGATATCTAGGCAGGCTGTATCGCAGTATACCGACGGTTCGGCACAGCCAAATATTGAAAAACTGAGAGCGATTGCTTCTTTCTTTGATGTTTCAGCGGACTACCTTGTGGGCCTTTCAGACTATGAGAAAAAAAGCACTGCGGAGTTAACCGCTGCTGATATGGGCATTATGGACGAGGCTGCCCAGCAGTTGGCAGACGACAAAATCAATTATGCTGGTGTATCCGGTGCTGTGCTGAGTATGCTTGTAAGTTCACCACAGTTTAGCGATTTTGCCTCTGCGGTTTCCGATTATATTGGAGCTGTTGATCGTGCAAAAAAGTGGTCAAAAACTGTATCAAGTATTTACGAAGAACGAAAAAATGTAAGGGTGAAGCGTTTTCTCCTGACCGAATCCCTTTTTGATGTGTTAGAAGACTACATTAAACTTCCGGATTTCTCCGCATTAGAGTTAAAAGCCCGCATGCTAGAAAAGAGACAGAGGGAGGCGAAGGAAGATGCCATCTGCAAGGAAGAAAACAAATAAGGCCGGCGCGGTATTCTATGAAATCCGCGTCAGCCGTGGCCGTTCAAAATCATACCTCACCCGGCGGTGGTATCCCCCGGAGGGCTGGAGCAAAAAGGCCATAGACCGGGAGCTGGCCCGTGTGGCCGCAGAGTTCGAGCGTGAGGCCCAGGCCGGTGAGGTTATCAGCAGAGCGGAGAAACGCCAGCAGCAGGCCCAGGAGGCCGAAGAGGCGGCCAAGATCCAAACCTTGCGCCAGTATGGCGAAATGGTGTTTATGCCCGCCAAGAGCGTCACCATGAGCGAGAACAGCCGCTCGACCTATCAAGGGAACTTGGACAAATGGATTTACCCGGCGCTGGGTGATTTCAAGATGCCGGAGGTCACGTCCGCCCAGATCACCGCGCTATTGCTGGACATGCAGAGCAAGAGCAAGGCCCACAGTACCGTTGTGAAGGCGTACACCATCCTAAACAGCCTGTTCAAAATGGCCTATCTGGCCGACGCCATACCTCGGAATCCGATGGACAAAGTGGCCCGCCCAAAGCCCCGTAAGGGAGAAGCGAAACCAAAGGAGCCGGAGGCGTACACCGCCCAAGAGGTAGGCGAGATACTGGCCTCGCTGGAAAATGAGCCGCTCAAATGGCAGACCTTTATTCGCCTTCTGATTGACACCGGCGTGCGCCGGGGTGAGGCGTGCGGCCTCCAGTGGCAAGATATAGACTTTAAGCAGAGCACCGCAACCATCCGGCGAAACCTTTGCTATACACCAAAAAAGGGTGTATATATCGACACCCCAAAGAGTGACAAGAGCCGCGTTGTCGACCTGGGGCCTGATACTTTGGTGCTACTGCGTCAGCTTCGCACAGACCAGGCAAGCCGGGCCATGAGCGCCTTCGTATTCACTCAGGAGGGAAGCCCGGAGCCGATGCACCCCACCAGCCCGACACACTACTTCCGCCAGTTCTCCCGGCGGTATGGAATCCAAGACTTCCACCCTCACAAGCTACGGCACACCTTTGCCAGTGTGGCGATCACCGCCGGGGCAGATGTGGCCTCTGTGAGTGAAGCCCTGGGCCATAGCGACAAGGCTGTGACACTCCGCATGTATACCCATGCAGACGCAGAAAGCCGCCGCCGAGCCTCTCAGATCTTCCGGGATGCAATAAAAAAAGCCGGGCAGGGCTGACCTGTCCGGCTGATTTTTAGGGGCGGTATGGGTTTTTGTATGGGTTTTTTGCCTAAGTAATTAAAAGGGAATAAAAGCAAAAACCCGCTATCCCTTGCGGGACAACGGGTTTTCGTGGAGCTGCTATCCGGATTTGAACCGGAGACCT
>NZ_JH417698.1:0-4081 GCF_000239295.1 Flavonifractor plautii ATCC 29863 | reverse complement strand
TCCGGATTTGAACCGGAGACCTCATCCTTACCAAGGATGTGCTCTACCTACTGAGCTACAGCAGCAAATGGCGACGCGGAAGGGACTTGAACCCTCGACCTCCGGCGTGACAGGCCGGCGTTCTAACCAACTGAACTACCGCGCCATCTTTCTATCAAAAGACAGCGGTCGCTGTAATTTGTCATGGCAGGGGCAGAAGGATTCGAACCCTCGGCACTCGGTTTTGGAGACCGATGCTCTACCAGCTGAGCTATACCCCTAAATGGTGGGCCTTCACGGGCTCGAACCGTGGACCGGCCGGTTATGAGCCGGCTGCTCTAACCAACTGAGCTAAAGGCCCATACCGTTCCACAGCGTTTAAAAAGTAGGCTTGCCGTCACAGCAACTGTGGCGGCAAGCCACATTCTGGCTCCCCCTGTTGGACTCGAACCAACGACCCTGCGGTTAACAGCCGCATGCTCTACCGACTGAGCTAAGGAGGAATATGAAAGGGTCCGGCCTGGTCAGGCCAGACCCTTCTTTTGTGTCGGCGTTACCTATCTTCCCGGTCCGTCTCCAGACAAGTATTTTCGGCGCAGGTGAGCTTAACTTCCGTGTTCGGGATGGGAACGGGTGGACCCTCACCGCAATCAACACCAACTTACTTTCCTTTGAAAAGAAAAGTAAGCAAAAGAAACTCTAACAACTTTCTTCTCCTTACCGTTCTTCTCAACGATAAGTCATTATATTCATTTTCTTCCTCTTTGTCAAGAGAAAAATGATGGTGACCCGTGCGGGAATCGAACCCACGTTTGCGGCGTGAGAGGCCGCCGTCTTAGCCGCTTGACCAACGGGCCATTGGTGCGCCTTCACGGATTCGAACCGGGGACCCACTGATTAAGAGTCAGTTGCTCTACCAGCTGAGCTAAAGGCGCTTGTCGCCACCATCCAGGGTGCTGCACCCTCAAAACCGAACAATGTAAATCTTCCGCACTTCGCAAGCGCCTGCAATCATCCATGTTAAGGTCAAGCCCTCGGCTTATTAGTACCGGTCAGCTGCACACGTTACCGTGCTTCCACCTCCGGCCTATCAACGACATAGTCTACGTCGTGCCTTACTTCTTTCGAATGAGAGATCTAATCTTAGGGGGAGTTTCACGCTTAGATGCCTTCAGCGTTTATCTCGTCCGTACATAGCTACCCAGCTATGCCCTTGGCAGGACAACTGGTGCACCAGAGGTACGTCCATCCCGGTCCTCTCGTACTAAGGACAGCTCCCTTCAAATCTCTTACGCCCGCAACAGATAGGGACCGAACTGTCTCACGACGTTCTGAACCCAGCTCGCGTGCCACTTTAATCGGCGAACAGCCGAACCCTTGGGACCGAATACAGCCCCAGGATGTGACGAGCCGACATCGAGGTGCCAAACCTCCCCGTCGCTGTGGACGCTTGGGGGAGATCAGCCTGTTATCCCCAGGGTAGCTTTTATCCGTTGAGCGACGGCACTTCCACTTGCATACCGCCGGATCACTAACTCCAACTTTCGTTACTGCTCGACCCGTCGGTCTCGCAGTTAGGCTCGTTTATGCGTTTACACTCACTGCACGGTTTCCGTCCGTGCTGAACGAACCTTTGAGCGCCTCCGTTACCTTTTAGGAGGCGACCGCCCCAGTCAAACTGCCCACCTAACAGTGTCCCCCGACCGGATTCACGGCCGCAGGTTAGAAAACCAGCAAATCAAGGGTGGTATCCCAAGGGTGACTCCACCAAAGCTGACGCCCTGGCTTCCAAGTCTCCCACCTATCCTGTACATGATTTACCGATTTCCAGTATTAAGCTGCAGTAAAGCTCCATGGGGTCTTTCCGTCTAGTTGCGGGTAACTGGCTTCTTCACCAGTACAACAATTTCGCCGGGTGGGCTGTTGAGACAGCGCCCAAGTCGTTACGCCATTCGTGCGGGTCAGAACTTACCTGACAAGGAATTTCGCTACCTTAGGACCGTTATAGTTACGGCCGCCGTTTACTGGGGCTTCGATTCAATGCTTCGCCTTGCGGCTAACATCTCCTCTTAACCTTCCAGCACCGGGCAGGCGTCAGCCCCTATACGTCATCTTTCGATTTAGCAGAGACCTGTGTTTTTGGTAAACAGTCGCTTGGGCCTATTCGCTGCGGCCTCCCGTAGGAGGCTCCCCTTATCCCGAAGTTACGGGGTCATTTTGCCGAGTTCCTTAACAACCCTTCTCCCGTTGGCCTTAGGATTCTCTCCTCATCTACCTGTGTCGGTTTGCGGTACGGGCACCTTAGCATACCATACACCTTTTCTCGCCACAGAGCATCGCGGACTTCCCTACTAAAGTTCGGTCCCTTACGCCCGGGTCAACCAACGCCCGGGTCCCGCTATCTCTATGTGTCAGTGTACTTAAGGTTCGGTGGCTACGGAATTTCAACCGTATGTGCATCGACTACGCCTTTCGGCCTCGCCTTAGCTCCCGGCTTACCCTGGGCGGACGAACCTTCCCCAGGAAACCTTAGATTTTCGGCCATTATGATTCCCACATAATTCTCGCTACTCATTCCGGCATTCTCACTCGAATACAGTCCACCGCTGCTTCCGCTGCGACTTCACCCCATATTCGACGCTCCCCTACCCCGCACATTGCTGTGCAGCCCAAGCTTCGGTGTTACGCTTAGCCCCGTTATATTTTCCGCGCAGAGTCACTCGACCAGTGAGCTATTACGCACTCTTTTAATGAGTGGCTGCTTCTAAGCCAACATCCTGGTTGTTTTCGCAACTCCACATCGTTTTCCACTTAGCGTATCTTTGGGACCTTAGCTGTGGGTCTGGGCTGTTTCCCTTTTGTCCACGAGACTTATCTCACGTAGACTGACTGCTGGCCATCAATTATCCGGCATTCAGAGTTTGATAGGGTTCAGTAACCTTATCGGCCCCTAGCCCATTCAGTGCTTTACCTCCGGTAATCTAAGCCAACGCTAGCCCTAAAGCTATTTCGGGGAGAACCAGCTATCTCCGAGTTCGATTGGAATTTCACCGCTATCCACAGGTCATCGCCGACCATTGCAACGGGCGTGCGTTCGGTCCTCCATGGGGTTTTACCCCCACTTCAACCTGCCCATGGATAGGTCACCCGGTTTCGGGTCTATTGCCACTGACTTCATACGCCCTATTCAGACTCGGTCTCCCTGCGCCTCCGGCACTGAATGCCTTAAGCTTGCCAGTAACAATAACTCGCCGGACCATTCTACAAAAGGTACCTCATCACCCTTTAACGGGCTTTGAGTGCTTGTAAGCACAAGGTTTCAGGTTCTCTTTCACTCCCCTCCCGGGGTCCTTTTCACCTTTCCCTCACGGTACTGCTCCTCTATCGGTCATCAGGTAGTATTTAGGGTTGGAGGGTGGTCCCCCCAGCTTCCCACCGGGTTTCACGTGTCCGGCGGTACTCTGGATCCAGTCGCACAACCTTCCCTTTCGGATACGGGGCTATCACCCGCTATGGCCGGCCTTCCCATACCGTTCTCCTAGTTCCAGTTGCTAAAAAACTGTCCACAACCCCGGAGGATAAATCCTCCGGTTTGCCCTCTTCCGCGTTCGCTCGCCACTACTAGCGGAATCTCGGTTGATTTCTCTTCCTCGCCCTACTTAGATGTTTCAGTTCAGGCGGTTCCCCGCGTACGCCTATTTGATTCAACGCACGCTGACAGAGTATTGCTCTGCCGGGTTTCCCCATTCGGAAATCTGCGGGTCAAAGCTTATGTGCAGCTCACCGCAGCTTATCGCAGCTTGTCACGTCCTTCGTCGGCTCCTGATGCCAAGGCATTCCCCTTGCGCTCTTTCTAGCTTGACCTTGTAGAACAGTCTCATCTCTGAGCTGTTCTCAAAATCATGAATTATGCAGGCATCACAGAAGTTTTGCAATTAGCTCCATTGTTTTTACCCTTACTAGAACGGCTTTCGCCATTCTATCTTAGTTCCACAACATTGCTGTTTTGCCCTCTGTTGCTTGCTCTTGTACTTTCGATTTACATTGTTCAGTTTTCAAGGTGCCGCCTTCCAGCCTTTAAGGCCAGATTTTAACACTCAAT
>NZ_JH417697.1 GCF_000239295.1 Flavonifractor plautii ATCC 29863 | reverse complement strand
TCAGATGTCCAATATGTATTGTAGTCCTACACTTACAAATAGAGATGGCGCCTGTTCCTATTGCGATTTTTGTCGAAAAGTGTTATAATTTTGGTAATATTTTCATCTGTAAACTTGCAGCTCGCTTTTGGGGGCGCCGAATCAAACTCCTAATCATGCAATCACGGACACCATAATAGGATCAGGTCTTGAATAGCGGGCTTCTAAACATCTGCTGGTTTGGTCGTCGCACACATGACCACGGTTTCCTGTCCGTGCATTTAATGGGGGGGGGGGAAATTTTTTACAATATTTTCAAAAGAGTAATCATACCGAACATTGCATCGTTTTGAGATAGAGAGATATGAAACGAGAATACATTCAGAAAAACGTATATGAAGCAGTACAGGAGCGCTTTGATTTTTTGTTCCGCGAGTTTGAGAACATCTACGTTTCGTTCAGCGGCGGTAAGGACAGTGGGCTTCTTCTGAACCTCCTGCTGGATTTTAAGCGCACTTATTACCCACAGCGGACGGTCGGCGTCTTTCATCAGGATTTTGAGGCGCAATATACAGTGACAACGGAATATGTCACAAAAACATTTGAGCGTTTGGAGTCTGAGGTCGATCCCTACTGGGTATGTCTGCCTATGGCTACCCGAACTGCCCTGTCCAGCTATGAGATGTTTTGGTATCCCTGGGATGACAGGCATCCTGAACTGTGGGTGCGTCCCATGCCCAGCTATTCCTATGTCATCAATATGGATAAGCCGTTCGATCATTACCGCTACCGGATGCACCAGGAGGACCTTGCTAAGCAGTTTGGGCGTTTTTATAAGGAACGCCATGGCGGTGGACGCACTGTTTGTCTGTTGGGATTGCGGGCAGATGAATCGTTGCAGAGGTACAGCGGATTTGTCAATAAGAAACATGGCTATAAGGGAGAATGTTGGATCTCCAAGCAGTTCAAGGATGTGTGGTGCGCTTCTCCCCTTTATGACTGGTCTAACAGGGATGTGTGGGTCGCGATTTCCCGGTTTGGCTATGAATATAATCGACTCTATGATCTGTATTATCAGGCGGGGCTCAAGATCGACCAGATGCGGGTGGCCTCTCCGTTCAATGATTACTCCAAGGATGCGCTGAATTTATACCGGGTGATTGATCCGGAGATTTGGACCAGGCTGGTCGGCCGGGTGCGGGGGGCCAACTTTGGTGCGATCTATGGTCGGACCAAAGCCATGGGCTATCGCAGCATCACTCTGCCAGAGGGGCATACCTGGCAGTCCTACACAAAGTTCCTGCTGGATACGCTGCCCAAGCGGCTTCAAAACAATTATGTAAAAAAATTCAAGACCTCGATTCAGTTCTGGCACGAAACGGGCGGCGGGCTCTCCGAGGAAGTCATTCGTGAGTTAGAGGAACATGGATATCAGATTCAACGAAACGGTGTATCCAACTATACACTAGATAAAAAATCCCGTGTGGTCTTTCTTGGACCGATTCCGGATCATACGGATGATATTAAGAGTACCAAAGACATTCCAAGCTGGAAACGGATGTGTTATTGTATTTTGAAAAATGACCACACCTGTCGCTTTATGGGTTTCGGCCTGACCCGGCAAGAGCAGAAGCGGGTCGATCTATTTAAGCGGAAGTATAGGGGGATCATAAATGACAAGTGAACCGTTTCGCAGTCCGGCCTATCGTATTATTGCTGTGCCGTTTGAAAAGATCATCCCCAATACATATAATCCAAACAGTGTAGCGCCTCCGGAGATGAAACTACTCTACCTCAGTATTCTGGAGGACGGATATACCCAGCCAATCGTTTGCTATTACTCTGCCAAACAGGATCTATATGCCATTGTAGATGGCTTCCACCGCTGGCGCGTAATGAAGGAACACCGGGATATCTATGAACGGGAGCAGGGAATGCTTCCAGTGGCAGTGATCGACAAGCCTCTCTCCAACCGTATGGCAAGTACCATACGGCACAACCGTGCCAGAGGATCCCATAATGTGGATCTGATGAGCAATATAATCAAGGAACTGCATGAGCTTGGGCGGTCCGACGCCTGGATCGCCAAGCATTTGGGGATGGACAAGGATGAAGTCCTACGACTCAAACAGATCACCGGCTTGGCCGCGCTGTTTCGAGATGTAAAATTTGGGCAGGCATGGCGTCCGGTCGAGGAGGATGAATAGAAAATTGCTTTTATGGTGCCCATATAGCGTAAGCGTCATACAACAGTACTTCAGGCTGGTGTTATGAACAAAAAGGGTTTATTCTGTAATTGGCTAAGAGTAACAAGCAAAGAGATAAACTGGGAGGCAGAGGGCTTAGAAATCATTGTAAAACCGGATAATATCTAGAGTCCACACGCATTTCATTAGCTTTCCAGTCCGCGAAAAACATTACACTAACCAAAAGAGATGTACGCCGTCCGGCTCAGGCCGGACGGCGCATTTTTCATACGGGTTCTCCCAGTCTTCCGCCCTCCAGAGGGCGGATCGCCGTACAGAAGCGCTCACATAGAGCGCGGTCGTGAGAGA
>NZ_JH417696.1:41583-44429 GCF_000239295.1 Flavonifractor plautii ATCC 29863 | reverse complement strand
GCCCAGATGGCGTTCCAGACCCTGACCGCCGACATGGTGTACTACACCAACAAGGGCACCACCGTCAACACTCCCGACGGCACTCAGGTTGTTGTGGGCGCCTCCGCCCCTGTGAAGGTCGCCAACAGCAAGACCGACGACTACCGCACCGTTTCCGCCGACCGTGACGAGGTGCAGCAGTTCTGCGAGAAGTATTTCTCCGATCTGTCTGTGAACAATAATGGCAGCGATGACTTCGGCCGTCCCTCCGAGCAGTGGAAGAACGGCTCCAAGGAGATCGGCACCTATGCTTCCACCGCCGATGCCTCCTACACCGAGGAAGTCAAGTCCAAGACCATCTACTCCGACCTGGGCCTGGGCGAGACCACCAAGGCCGACGTGATTGTGGACGGTAAGACCGCCGCCGACTTCACCGTGAAGAAGGGCGACGACACCAAGCTGGAGGCCAGCGGCAACGGCGTTCTGGTCGAGGCTTTTGTGGACAGCGATGACAACGTGACCCTCGTGGTTATCAACACCTATGTGGGTGAGGTTTCCAAGGTGGTCGACGCTGACAGCGTGAAAAAGGACGAGGAGCCCTACATCGAGATCGCCGGCCTGACCGGCAACGGTGGGAAGTTTGAGACCAACGCCTCCTTTGATGAGGATGACGTGGTGCTCTATACCGTGGCCGACGGCGACATCCAGACCGTGACCATGGCGAAGAAGATCGAGGATCAGGAAGTCACCTCCAAAACCGGAGACACCAAGTTTGTGGCCGACGGTGAAACCTACAAGTATAACAAGAATCACCGCACCTACGATATCACGCTGAAGAGCAGCGTTGATATTTATACCGATAACTACGGCTACGTGGTGTATGTGGAGGAGTATGAGGCTGGCTCCGCCAGCGTCGCTTTCGTGCTGAATTTCAAGACAAACAATGAAGGTTGGGACGGCGACACCGACAAGACCTATACCGCCAAGCTGCTCCTGACTGATGGCACTGTCATCGAGGCTGATACAGACGACAAGAACCCTTCTGCTTTTAAGAACAAATTTGTCTCCTACACCGTGGATGACGATGGCATCTACACTCTGAAAGCGAAGGATGTGACCTCCGATGCGGGTGACTCCATCTACCTGACCAAGGGCACCTCCAAGTTTGACATCAACGGTACCAACAATAAGGGTGGCGAGCGCTACGCCAACAGCAGCACCATCTTCCTGGTCTATGACGAGGAAGAGAAGGAGTACAGCGTCTACACCGGCATTGCCAATGTGCCCAGCATGGACGGCAAGGCCACCGTATATGTGAACTCCAAGGACGGCAAGCCCGGCAGCGTGGCCAAGTATGTCTTTATCTCCGCCGCCTCCGATGTGGTGTCCGACTCCAACAAGGCTCAGATCTATATCCTGGCCGGCAGCCAGTCCAAGCTGATCAGCGACAGCGAGAAGGGCGACTACTACACCTACGACGCTGTGATCGACGGCAAGATCACCACGGTCGACGTCGAGAAGGATTATGCTGAGAAGAATATCAAGAACGATATCGTGGCCAGCAGACTGACCATCAACAGCAAGGACGTGGTCACTAAGATCACCGAATACGAGAATGACACCAAGAAGGACGACTACTACATCTCCGGCGTGGGCACCAAGAAGACCACCGATGGTACCGTGGGCCTGACCCAGAATGGCTCCACCACCTACTATACCTATGCGAAGGATGTTGTTGTCTTCCGCATCGAGGAAGATGAGTTCAATACCTCCAGCATCAACTCCGTCCGCGACAGCGATGACGCCTTTAAGGCCATTGTAAAGGACGGCGAGGTTGTGGCCCTGTTCATCACCGAGAATGGTAAGGACGGCGGCAAGCCTGACATCAAGTCCGACTTCAAGTTTGATTCTATCTCCGCAAGCCGCGAGGAGAATGGAACCGTAAAGGTGACTGCCTCCTGTGCAGACATTAATGATTGGAATCTGAAGGATGCCGTGATCGAGTTCACTGTATCCAAGAACAACGGGGATGAGCAGACCTTCACCAAGAATCTTTCTGGAGTGAAGTCCTATGCTGATGTGATGAACGCGTTGACCGTACCTGGTCTCACCATCAGTGCAAACAGTACCGGCACCTATGATGTCAGTGTGCTGATCACCTTCAAGGGTGATAACGCTGACACCAACACTTACACCGTATCTGGCAGTTGCTCCTTCACCATCGCCTGACCGCGGTTGTGAAAGCATAACGAACCCCCTTCCGGATTTCCGGAAGGGGGTTCTCTTTTAACCCAATACTAAGTAGGTATAGTGCGCCCCCTTTTCGTTGAGCTGGCCCTCCGCGCTGGTGCCGCCGGAAGTAGAGCCTCCACTGGCCCAGCCGGTCACATACCAGGACAGGCTGTCCTCTCCCCAGGCCAGGCTGTCCTCTCCCCAGGCCAGGGACAGCACGCTGCCCATACCGGCGGTATCATTGGCCGCACCCTTTGTCCCCGGCCGCAGGAAGAGCGAGGTCGCCTGGTAACTCCCGCCCACCACCATGACCGCCAGCGGCCGGAAGGGGAAGTGCAGAACCGTCGCCTTCCCTTTCCCGTAATTGCCGTCTCCTGTGTAAGTTCCGACCACCTGGAGGCAGTTTCCCCGCGCTGCGATCGCTGAATCAATTTTTGCAAAATCCTCATTAAAGTCCATGCGGAGGAAGCTGTCCTCCGGCTCCCATTGGTGCAGGCGATAGTGTTCCGTATATTTTGCCATGCATATTACCCCCTTTGCAGGGAAAACAAACCCCGCACCCGGCGTACTCCCGGACGCGGGGGTTTTATTCTGCTGAACAGCCTGTAGGGGCGGCCTTTATGGCCGCCCGCGGG